>NZ_JBHTCA010000006.1:0-245723 GCF_042665215.1 Hydrogenophaga atypica | reverse complement strand
CCCCGTGACCAGGCGTCGTACCACCTCTGAATCGATCTCTGACATACGCGTCCACCTTGTTCTACATGGACACGTAGCTTCCTCTCTCAGGCACTCTGTGGAAAGACGTAGTTCAATGACCGCTTACCTCCCAGCGGCGCATGCGTGTGTAGATGGTGTGCCAGTTGCCAAACCTTTTGGGCAGGCCACGCCATTTGCAATCGTGCTCAGCCACGTAAAGCATGGCATTGACCACCTGAAGGTTGGTCATGCTCACGTTACCGCGTTGAGTCGGCAGGCAGTGTTCGATACGAGCAAACTGTTCGGACGAGATTTCCATGCACCACAGTGTGGTTCGTCAATTCCATTTAGGGAATTAGTGTTAACACGACCTAGTCGCTTGGCCGACAAGTACCGCGCCATCGAGGTCGATATTGACGAGCTCTGAGCAGACCAGTTCAAGGCATCAATGCGAATTCAAGCTGCTCCGAGTTCAATCCCCAGGGCCTTCCAGCATTGCGCAGGCCCCTCCTCTGCGACCAACGCCAATTGAAGCGCATCGCACAAGGCGACTGACTGCCCCCTCGTCAAGGAAAACAGTCGCTCCAGCAGCGGCCACAGACTGGATTGCTCGGCCTGGTCAATTTCAACGCCCAGGTCATCACAGATGGCTTATCGACGAAGCACAGTTGCGCGGTCAGTTGTTGAGCGAGATGGCCACCGATTTGCATGTGACCTACGGCTACATCAACCAGCTGCGTAATGGAATACGCAAGGTCTCCAACATCAGCAATGAGTTTGCTCGCTCTTGCGCGAACTACCTCGGCGTCCCCACGGTCGTGGTCAAGCTCGTGTCTGGCAGCATCTCACTGTCCGACTTCGCGTGGCCTGCCCTGGACGAGGACATGGTGGTCGAGCGAGCATTCCAGCGCATGCTGACCGACCCGAACGTTCGACCGTCTCTGCCAAGGCATGCTCAGAAACTGCCGGTGGCCGCGAAGCGTGCGATGGTCATGATGTACGCGGACATCACTGGCGTGGACCTGTTTGGTGTGCGGCAGTTGCCAGACATCGTCTATTGGCTGCAAAGGGCGGCCACCAGCCGAGGGCACGTGCAGTACACGGGCCTACCGACAGTGGTCCGCCGTCTGCAACGCGGTAGATGGTGATGAGCGCAGCCTGCTGAGAGCGCTGCAGGAGCGAGGGTTTGTCAAGTACAGAGGCAAGGGCTGATATGTGCGTGTTGATGGCGGCGCAAGGACTGAATTTTTGGAGCCGGTGACTACACGTTGTTGTGAGCTGATTTCGGTTCACACCTCAGGTCAACATTTGAAGGAAATTTTCATGAAAAAGTCCAGCCGCGCACCAGTCATCTCTGCGTCTGAAGTTTACAGTTGCGACCGACAGCTCGAGACACCGGCTCAACGTGTCGAACGGCTGTACGCCGACCAAGGCGGTCCGTTGCTTGCCTGGCTACTGGAGGAGGCGCAAATACGTGGTCAACAGCTCACGGAAATGGCCCAGGCGCTCGGCGTGACATATGGCTACATCAACCAACTACGAACAGGTATCCGCGAGGTCGCTCGTATCAGCCCCGATTTCGCGAGGTCTTGTGCTCACTACCTCGGCGTCCCAGTTGCGGTGGTGAAACTCGTCTCTGGCAGCATTTCGCTCAGCGATTTTGCGTGGCCACCGCAAGACGAAGCGTTGGTCGTCGAGCGAGCATTCAAAAAAATGCTGAATGACCCCTCAGTGCGGCACTCCCTGCCGCATCGACCGCATCTTCTGCCGGTAGACGCGAAACGTGCGCTGGTCAGCCTCTATGCCGATACCACCGGTGTGGACCTGTTCGGAGTTCGCCAGCTGCCCGAGATGGTGCATTGGCTTCAGAGAGCAGCCATGCTGCATGACGACCACGAAGGCCGCGCGATTGAGGCAAAGGAAGCTCAGCGTCTTGTTGATGCATCACGACACAACGAGACCGCTGGCGTCTGAAGACGTGAGCTTTTGATTCTCTGGGGCGGGCCTGTGTGCTCGCCCTTTTCTCTTTTCGCTCCGGAAATATAAAACCCCGACCTATATCTCTTGCCATGGTCACTATCGACCGCTGGCGGGCATGAGCAGGCGTTGTCGGTCGCTGTCGTGCTCCAGTTTTCCGACAAGAGAGAAATCATGCAAGAACTGAAACTACTCACACTTAGTGAGCTCGCCGCCATCTTGGGGCGCAACCCTGAGACTGTCCGAAAAGACCTTCGCCGTAATCCCGATGCGGTGCCACCTCGCTTGCAACTGCCAGGCACTCGACTGCTCCGCTGGCGTGCAATAGACGTTGAGTCGTGGCTGGCCTCGAACATCCAGAGCGGGGGACGCCGTGTTTGATTTTAAGCTGAGCTCTATTTTTGGCCGCATCCTCGACATCAAGCGGATTCTGACCAACCCTGCGCCACCCTTGGATTTCGTACTTCCTGGACTGACGGCGGGAAGTGTTGGGCTACTAGTGGGGCCTGGCGGTATGGGCAAAACGATGTTTGAACTGCAGGTTGCCGTGTCGCTCGCAACCGGTTTGGGGTGCCGGGATTCACTGTTCGGCCATGAGGTTTTCGAGGGTATGTCTCGTAACCCCCAAAAAGTCGTTTTCGTTGCAGCAGAGGAGCCCATCGAGGTGTTGTGGCAAAGGCTGCACGCCATTGTCTTCTCGTTAAAACAGCGCGATGTTTTGCCAGCGGGATTTACGTGGCCCGAGTTCATGCAGCGCCTTGATGAGAACCTCAGGTTGTATGCATTGGCTGGTCGACGGCGCGTTAATCTGCTGACCCCCGATTTGGAGGGGTCTGCGGATGCTCAGGAGCTCACGGCTCTGTGTAGTGGTGCGCGCTTGCTCATCGTTGACCCTCTTCGCCAATTTCATTTCGAGGACGAAAACCAGTCAGCTCCCATGTCCGCTGTAATGTCTGTTTTCAAACAGATTGCGCAAAAATCTGGTGCAGCAGTGCTGGTTGCCCACCACAGCAGCCGAGCATCAGGTTTGCAGGGTTATGGCGACACAGCAGACGCTGGCCGCGGCTCGACAGCGCTTAAAGACGACGCGCGATGGCAAATTAACTTGACATCTCCGAGCCGGGACCTTTTGAAAGCTCACGGTATTCCCATCGCCCATGCCAGTGCGCATGTGGCACTGACCGATGCTAAGAATAACTATGGCGCTAAACGGCCAACGGTTCTTTTGCATCGTACTGCGGGGGGAGTGCTCGTTCCGGTTCAGATGCCGACAGGGGCCAACGTGAGCACGCTGAGTCCTCGTCGTCGAATTAGCCGGGAACGCGCATGAAACGTCTGTCAGACCAACGCCCTCCAGCACGGTACCAACCATCTGTTGGCTTGAGTCTGCTGTTTACCCCCTTGCCCAAGGGGGCTCAGCGCCCCGTTCTGGATGTCTCCTATGCGCTTGGCTCGGAACACATCCTCCGTTTCAGCGCCCGGGAGGCTCTTGGGGTGCCCGAGCAAACGTTGCTCTTAGCGTTGCTTGAGCTTGCTGGGGAGCAGTACGCGGACTGTGGAGATGATGCCGTGGTTTCCGCCGCCGACGACCGCAGCTTGCCTGGTCGGCTGTGGTCTGCGCTCTACCCAGAGGGCGGCCTCGGCATGCCGAAAACAGTCATGATTCGGACAACTTGGGAAGCACTCAATCGGCGCTGTGGCACTCGCAGCGGGGGCTCGACCATCGAAATGCGCAAGGCGGGTTTGCGGCGTTTGTGCGAGGTGGTTGTTTGGGAAGAGCATTCCGGTTGTCGTACGACAAGGCAATCGTTTCTCTTGGTGTGGGTTGAGGGCGATGACCGACACATTCATTTGGCCTTGAACCACCGCCTAGCCTCGGTTTTTTTTGGAGGTCAGTACGCTAAGCTTTGGATGTGCGAGCGACTGCGCTTGGGCAGTGACCTGGCAATGCATGTCCACGCGTTCCTTTCCACAACCATGCGACCCGGTGCCAGCCTGAGCATCGGCCTGGATACCCTGGCTGCACGAGTGTGGCCGACCGACCATGATTCCGCACCGGCGGGCACGCTGCGTCGACGTCGCAGCGAACTGAAGAGAGCCCTCGCGGCGATTGCCCGTCTGTCGCACTGGACGGTTTTGTGGGAGGTAGGCGTCAGCACATCCACGAAAGCTGTCATCCGGCGAGCCGAGGGGAACACTGTTCGCGATATGACGTCTGCTACGCCCCCTTTCCCGTCCAGCCAGCTGAGCAGGTCTCAGGGCCACACGGACCCGACTGTTGCTAGCGACACTGCAACTAACGTTTGCAGTCTGTTTGCCAGCGGAGTGTGAGCGCATCAATCGGCGTCGATTGAAAACGTCAGCTTCCGTCTTCGTTGTGCGGTAAAAAAAAGAAGGGGCAGTCTCGCGACTCCCCCTTTAATCAGTTTGCTGTTGAAGGTGTCCCAGTTTGAGGGTACCTATGCCTTTCTTCAGTGGTATGCCGACTTGGTATCTCGTGTCTTCAGCATGGCTTCCCCAATGTCAGCCGCCATCTGAAACGCGTCAACGATGGTCTGCGCGTTGCCTGTTCTCGCGACCACCATAGTCCGAAGTTTGCGGTGCGGGTCGTCAAAATGGCTGTCACGTTCGAGCATCGCGCGCAATCCACTCACGGCCATCGCATCCAAAGATGCCTGTTTTGAATCAAAGCAAGGGGCAACTATCGAACTCAGAACACCATCAAACTCATTACTCAACGGGGCGCGGTTAACTATTGCAATACTGCGTGTGCCGTCTGAGGCATCAGCAAACAGGGTGATACTGCCTTGTGCCGCCAGCGCTTCCAGCCATTGCCGTGCGCCGGCTTCCCAAAATGGAAGAATCCACTGGAAATGGTGGCGCTCGCAGCTAACGTCCAAGGACAAGCAGGGCAAATTGGGTAACCAGTCCTGAACGGTGACCCTGGCATATGAGGCCGAGCTAGCCTTGTAGCGGTGGAGGTCGTCTACCTCGTCTGCATTGAGTACTGTTTGGATGGCCCAGCCCGCCGGTAAGCTCAGCCCTCGCGCGCTTACAGCAAGCTCGGCTTCTTCGGGTGACAGGAGTAGGGCGCTGCGCAGCCCGCGACAACGCTTCAGCAACTGTTTCAGGGTCTCCGGGCTACTCGTAAGTTCATGCAAATTCAACATGTGGTTTCCTAATAAATTGGGGTCCTTGAAACCTGTGTAGCGACTGGATGCCCGAATCCGTCGACGGATGGACCGCCATCGACGACTGCGTGATGGGTGGGCTGTTGACCAGCAGGCTGGGCGATGGGGAGGTCGGTGCCTTCGAGTTGCAAATCCGTTCAGTGACCTTCGTAGGTCAATCGCATGATTGCGACTTGGAGGGGATTGACCGTTCACGATATGACGTCTCACCCGTCCCGAGCAGGGCATATCGTGAACAGCCTCGCTCTGAAAAGCGTATGCAAATCAATCACTTATCGCAATATGACGTCGCCGGACTATTGAATAGTTCAATAGCGCAAACCAGGCCCACCAGCGCCTTGGCGCGGCGCTTGTGGACCCGTTATCAGCTTTAGTTTCAGGCGCGAAACGGCAGAGTGGTTTTGAGTTGCGACGCGCTCAAAAAACTGGGGCATCCTCTCGGATACCCCAGTAAATCATTTGTTAGCGAGTTCCTGCGGAGCGCAACTTGCCCCACCCAAACAGGCTGGAGAGGCACTGCCTCATTTCAGCCTGGGCATCGTCAGCTGCCTGGTGTAGAAGTTTCACGAGGCCATGAGCGTTTTGCTGTCTGACCATCATCAGGATGCGGAGGTCCTCAGTGCTTTCGCCTTCTTTGCCGTAGACCTGTGGGTCGTCCAGCATCAGCTCCATGCCCGCCTGTACAAACTGCTCAAACCTTGTTTGTTGAGTCTCCTCGAGGACCGGTGTATCGGTCAGCAGATTGAGCAACGCGTGGGCAGTTTCATCGTTGAAGGTATTCGAGAACTGGACAGCGCCTTGTTCGTTGTTGACTGACTGGACGACCCATGTGATGGACTTTTCTTCACTCACCTGGCGCAACCAATCGCGTGCACCGATTTCCCAAAGTGGTACGCCCCAACGGAACTGCACACCGTTGATTTGCATAGACAACACCACCAACAGTCGGTCACGGCAAACGGTTCTTGTCGTTATGAGCAAGATGGAGTTTTTCAACTTGCTGAGCCAGTCGACTTCTTCACCGGCAAGAGCAGACCTAAGTGTCCAGCCTTGGAGGTTGCTTGAGCCAATTTCGTCTGCCAGCTCGTTGGTTTCCTCCGGGCTGAGTAGTTGGCCGTACCGAAAGTCTCGGAGGCCGTAGGCCAGCACTTGGCGCTCAATCTGCTGGCTGAGTCTGTTGCGATTTCGGGTTGGTTTTTTCATGGTTTCCTTTCAAAGAAATTAGGTCCTGGAAACCTGTGTAGTGAATAGGTCGCGCTATGCTTTGCGCATGACTCCTCACATGCTCGGCCAACTTTGGGTCACGTTGCAGTTTGGTCTCCTGCTGGTTCTTGCGACGCTCTGCCTGCTGGAAGCGCGGCAATCCGTCCCCAGCAGCTGGAGCTGGGTGCTGTGGAGTAGCAGTGCCGTTTTGGGCTTGTGGACGCTATGGGTCAATCGGCCCGGTAACTTCAATATCCGACCGGAGCCTCGCGAAGGCGGTCAACTGGTGCAAGAAGGGCCTTACCGTTGGGTTCGGCACCCGATGTACGGCGCGGTCCTGCTGCTTGCTGCTGGCGCCGGTGCATGGTTAGCAAATGCCACCGCGCTGGCACTATGGACTGCCCTACTGGCGGTGCTTATTGCCAAGTCGAAGCTGGAAGAGCAGTGGCTGTTGGGCCACTACCCTCTATATGCCGACTACCGTCACCGAACCTGGCGACTGTTGCCTTGGATTTATTGACTGCTGACCCGCCTGGCTGGCCTGGAGTTGAGTATCCGGTCAACTCCAAAGGTCTGTGTAGGAGCCGTTGCAAAGCAACGTGTGTACTCCACGCGATGGCAGACAAGAAGCCAGGCTGCTGGCCACCAGTGTCACCGCATCCTGATGGGAATTCTGTGCGGGTCAATTTGCAACTACAACAGGCCAATCTGCTTGGTGTCGTCGGGAGGCGCCGCGGCATTCCCACTCTTGCGCTTGAAGAGTTTGCCTGCTGACTCTATGGCCGCTTCTCCGACGTCAGCCACGGCTTTTGCGCCTTTTATGCTGCTGCTACCTATTGCAGCGGTGGCTTTCACAGCCGTCTCTGCGGTCGCCTCGCCGGCACTCTGGGCAGCTTCAACAGCGCCCTTGCCCACTTTGACTCCCGTGTCCAGTACCGCTTGGGTGCCCGCCACCGCGACCGTGATGACCCCATCTGCTGTGCTGACCACAGTGTCTGCAACTGTGGTTGTTGTTGCTTTGACTGTCTCCTTAGCAGCCTTAGTGGCTCTACGTACGCCCTGCGTTGCGCTTTGCACGGTGTCAACCGTGCCTTGCTTCACACTGCCCCACACCCCCAGGGCTATCTTCTGGCCCTGTTCGCGGGCGATTGTTCCCAGCATGGCTAATGCCAGCCGTGTGGCCGACTGGCGCACCTCCGCCTGTGCAGGCTCCACCGACGGCATGCAGTACGCCTGGGCAATCAACCCCACCCGCAGCGTCAAAAACGCATTCGCCGAGCCACTGGCCATGCTGTTGACCAGCAGTTGACCGACGCCCTGCATCCCGGGAATGGCTGTGGCCAGCGAGGGCGCTACAGATGACACGATGGGCGCAGCCAGTTCCTTGAAGTCAAGGTCATCCAGTTGGCTGGAAAGCAGCATGGTCCCCGCCACGTTGCCGTACAGATACGTGATTTGCCGCGGCGTGGGTCTGAGTCGATAAAGGGCCGCCAGTTGCCCGATGAGCTTCAGCTGCATACCCAACATCACCAGGCCGTCCAGCCGTCCGTTCTGAATCAAGGCTGTGCTTATAAAGACCCCGCCTGCGGTCTGCTGAATCAGCCGCCGGGCCTGCTCGTCGAGCACACCCATTGCCGAAGGCAGGTCGTCTCGTCTCGCTAAGGTCTGCACCTGCATGTCTGGATGCGCCGACAGGTGCTTCTTGAGCCACGATTGGTGTCGCGAATAAGCAGGCTCCGAGGTGTCCCTGGGCGGTAACTGCATGCGCGGCAGTCGCATCATCAGAATAGTTGGCCAGGCCACCAACCCCACAAATGCCAGCAGCAAGACCCAGAAAACCGGGGTGCCTGCGCCCGCCATCAAGCGGTCGGCCGCATCTGCCAACTGGCTGAACGTGGCCACAACAGAAAGTGCCGCATACACGCCCAGTACGACAGCAAAAACCAGCATCAGCCGGTAGAAGTGCTTCATGTCCGCTCCTGCATGGATTCAGTTTTGTAGTGCCAGACGTCTGGTGATGTCTTCGAACCTCGGGGCATTTCCTCAGACCCACTCGAATTCGCGTTGTTCGCGTCCTTGCTATTGCGTTTGTATATGACGACAAGCAGGTTGCAAATCTCACGCGCGGTGTGCCCACCAACTGAATGGCGTTACGGTTTCACCGGTATGCCGGGTAAAAAATCTATGCCTGTGCGCTTGACGAGTTCAGCGTAACTGATGGGGCGGCGCACAGTCTCACCCTGTGTGTTCTGTTGCCAATGAGCCCAAGCCCGTTGCGTCGAGGCGTCGTACACCAGCTTGTAAAGATACGCGGGAACCCTGACTCGACTGGCACCTATCGTTGGGGAATCTTCTGAGAAGACGGGGCCTGTGATTACAAACACGTCGCCCCGCGCGCGGCGAATGTAGTGACGGGTATCTTGCTCAATCTTGGCCCACGCACCCCCATTGTGTTGGGCATCCTGTGGAACCATGTTCGCGAGGCTGAAACTTTGTGCCATCGCTGTGGGCGTCGGCATGTCACCCGCAGGTGCCATGTGCCCGCGGGAGTAACCCGAACGCCTGTAGTCCTCCAGTTCAGCCCGTTCGGCACTGGGTAGCCGAGCGTCTGCAAAGAATCGGTTGGACCGCTTTTCGTCTGCGTCCTCGATGCGCTCACGATTGAGGCGCTGTGCCACGAGCACCGGTGTCTTGGTGGTGCCGCTGTGAAGCACAGCAAAAGCCTCATAGCAGAGCTCGCGAAGTTTGGGCTGGGGTGAGATAGCCGGAGGCCTACCGCTGGCAAAAAAGTCTGGGCACTGCGCAAAGCTAGTGGGCTGGGGTGTGAGCAGCGCCGTGTTGTCGAACTGTGGGGTGCGAGGCCATGCCGCTGACACAAGGGTGGTGGCCAGTGTCAGCGCGACTAGCAACGGGCGTTTTGTTTGCGTTGGCAGCAAAATTGTCGCTATGTAGCTTAGTTTTCCCAGCATGCTCAGGAGGCTTGGTCCCAGGCATAAAGCTTGATTCTTCTTGGAATTCCAGGCCTCATCACAATGCATCATCCTGAGATGAGGCGATTTCTTCTGAGGCAGCGGAGTTGTTTTTGAGTGCGTACTCGATGGCAATATAACCACAATCAGTTTCCCGCGCACTTGCCACTAAAAAAACCGATTCAATGGCTTCCGTTAGCTTCGCGCCAGTTTTGACCTCCCAATGGCTAGCCAAAAGACGCTCGCCTTTTACTAGGCCCATCATCCAATCTTGAGGTTCGTTCCAAATACTGCCTTGAAGTAACAAATCAGTCCTGTCGCAGTTACCGTAAGTTTTTTTTAGCTTGCCTTCCATTTCAAGGAATGCGCTGTTGATGGAGGTTCCAAATCCATTTGTTGGAATATCTTGTCCTATTGCTTTTATCCAGGATAGTCCATTTTCTGGTGATATTTGAAGTATATAGAACTCAAATGCCGGATGGGGTTTCGGTGGGTTGTCAAGTCGATATTTAAACGGAGCAATCTCAGCCAGTTTGAGTTCGCTGAAATCCTCTAATTTCATGCCGAGTGAGAGGCCAAAAGGTGCTGGTAGATTCATGATAGTTTTAGATAAAATTTTGAATTTAGAGATTCAACTTATCATGGGTGATATTGATTCACCCACTTCGCGAATACAAGCTTGCTAGAGACTATTGTGCCTCAGAAAAAAGGGGCAGCCAATGGAGCAGTGCTTCATCGAACTCGTGATTTGTGACCGGCGCAGCACCTAGGTACTCTGCCAGCGAATTTCTGGTCACCAACTCCACGTGGTTCGCCTCGGCTTGGGCAACTGCCCCGCTGGTAAAGGCCTGGTTGGTTACCGCTACCTTGCGAAGGCGGGTTCCAGCGAATCGCGCTTGGTACCGCGCTGCACCCGCCGTCACTTCCTTGATGGCATCCCAACCGAGGTCGGAGCTCACCGAGCTCTTGCACTGCAAGAGTTCGCCTTCTCGGCCAATCAAGGCAACGACGTCAATTCCCCCATCACCGCCTTTCTTGGATGTGACATGGGCCTGGTACCCACGCTTGCCCCACAGAAGACAGCAAAAGACCTCAAAGCTGAAGCCGTCCATCCGGTCAACGTCGTCAAGGGTGAGGTAGCGGCGGGGAATGGCCTCTCCCTCCACTCCCTCGCCCACGAGTTCAGAGAAAGTGGCTTCTCGGCCGGTGCCGTTCAGCATGGCCACCAAACCGCCGTCGTCGAGGGTAGCTCCTGCAAGGCCAGCCTTCTTTTTCAGTAGCTGGTCTAGACGGACTTCAAACGTAATGAAGTCGTCTGCGACCATGGTGGGGCAGTACACGTAGACGTCGCGCTCTTGACCAATCCGATAGGCTCTGTCGGTCGCCTGAGACTCCTTCGCGGGGTTCCAGGCTCTCGTGAAGTGGAAAACGTGGTTGGCCGCAGTGACGTTCAAGCCTGCACCAGCAGCGAGCGTGGACAAGATGATGACGTCGAAGCCATCCTTTGCTGAGAACTTGTCGATGTATGCCTGACGGCCCTGCGAGTCCCCGTTGATGATGAAGGGCTTAAGACCAAAGGTCTCACGCAGGAAATAGAAGAGTGCGACCTGCGCCTCACGCAGCTCCGTAAAGATGATGGCCTTCTCGCCCGACGCCTTGACTTGCTCGAGGTGAGCTAACAACCAACTGAGCTTGGGCGAATTGGCGAGGTGTACGTTGCGACCACCCTTGTCAATCAAGAACTTGGTGCCCGGCAGGCAATACGGCTCCGCGCAGACAGCTTTCATCAAATGCAAGGCGCCGAATGACAGCTGCGCGCGCTTGCGTCCATTCGACTCCTTCGAAGCGTCCTGAAGTTTCTTCAGTCCCCCCTTGTAAAGCAGCCGTTGGTGCTCCGAAATGGCGATTTCGAGCCGGTCCAGCTCTCCCAAAGCTACCTTGAACTCGATGCGCTCGTCGTTCGCCGCCTTGACAGCAAAGTACTTCTTTTTTAGCTCAGCCGCTATATCAGCTTTTGTGCGCCGAAGTGTCTGTGGCGCAATCGCTGATTGCAGCTTCTCAAGTGCCTTCTTGTGTTCATCGGTCTCGCACTCGATGGGGCGCCTATAGGTCTTTCCGAATTCTTCGAGCGCGCCAAGCAGGCCGGGTTGCACGAAGTCGAACAGGCACCACAAGTCAGCCAAGGAGTTCTCGACCGGGGTCCCCGTGCAAGCGATGCGGAAGTCCGCTTTCAGCTTCTTTGCCGCCAGGGTCACCAGGGTGCCTGGCGTTTTGATGCGTTGAGCCTCATCGCAGATGACAAAGGCAAAGGGTTGCTTTGCGAAGGAAAACTCGTAGGACGTTAGCACCTCATAGGTCGTGACGATGACCTTAGCGTTGCCAGCCCAATGAGGCTTCAGCAGCTCGACGATGCCCTTGCTCTGCAGTGCTGAGTCGATAAGCCCCAACGGCTGCTTCCTCACGGTTAGCTCTTCGCCATACAGCGTCAAGACTTCGGGGAACGAAGGCGTAAAGAACTTCTTGGACTCGTTGCCCCAGTTTTCAAGCAAGCTTTTGGGAGCAAAAATGACCGACGGTGCTGCGTTCGGGTTAACCTCGTAATACCACGCGAGCACTGACAGCAGCTGAAGCGTCTTGCCAAGCCCCATGTCATCGGCGAGCAGTGCGCCGCGGCACTCCGCCGGCGCTTTGGCGACAAGGTGTTGAAACCAAGCGACACCATATTGCTGGTGTGCTTTCAATCCAATGCCCGGGCGCAAAGCCTTTGGAAAAACCGGTGAAGTACCGGATGGGAGCGCGAGCGACGCACGTCGTTCCTCCAAATAGTCGATGCCGTGAAAGTTCGTCTTGACGAGCAGGGTTTCACGCGGGCTCTTCTTTTCCTTGGGCTTGGCCGTACCATCGCCTTTTACCCGGTCTTGCGCCCCGAGCATGCTTCGGAAGCTGTCCACCAGCGTTCGAGCTTGGCCAGTGGCCATCGCCGTTGGGAGGCTCGCATCTTTGACTTCCGGCAGACCAGAGCGCTCCGCCTCAGTCACCTGGGTGTCGAAATCCTCGACCCACTTTCGCGTGAGCGGCACAAGCACCTGGCCTTCGTGCCCCTGTAAGGTGACTCGCACCATGGGCGTGAGGTCAGAGGGAAGCCAGCCAGAATCGTCCGCCCCGTCCTTCGTCGGTTTCTGGAAGACGGGCACGTAGATTGGCCGGGCCGCGCCGATGCCTTCAATGCGTCCGCTGTACCCATCAAGCTCGTAGATGTCGCTGAACTCGATGCGCTCAGCCGGCTGGCTCCTCCAGAGATGCGCGAATTGCATTCCCTGTTCCAACTGCGTCGAGGACTCGCCGTCTATGCTGAGGTCGTACTCCTGCCACGGAAAGCGTTCTCGGTCCTGCTCAAGCGCCTGCCGTAGGGCAGTGAGCAATTCATCGAGCTGGGCCGGACTTTCAAGTGGGCTAGCGCTCGTACGCGCAGAGCCATCAGAGAAGTGCTCGGTGACGCTCAGGTCGACCGAGTCGATTCGACCGTTCTCGCAGCGGGGCACCAAGCTGAATACTGCTGCCACAGAACCAGCCTCGGCCCGGTCTTGCTGGAAGTCTTCCTCTCGAAGCACTTCATGTGCAGTGTCACCAAGAAATGCCCAGGGGTTGTGAATGAACTTCTCAGCCCGTACGCCGGCCACACGTCGGCCGGGCATGTCGTGCTTGATTACGGAAAGGACTCGTCGAACTGGCTCGGTGATGACCACTCGTACGCGACCTCCTCCGCGAGTGAGGTCATAGTGCGGTTGCACTGAGTTGAAGCCGTCGAAGGCAGTAAGCCAACCGTCTGGCGCACCCTCAAACGTTGGTGCAACTGTAAGGACCCTGCCAAATGGTGTCTCCTCCCTGGTCGTCGGTAGCCGCAAGGACTGGGGGGTGATGACATAAGTCGACTCCAAATACGGGTTGGCGTACAAGGCACCCGCTCTGTCGGCGAAGGCACGGATAGAGCCCCAGGCCAGTTCCTGCTCGTGCTGGGCTCGCATATCCGGGCCCCGGGCACGGAATGCCGCAACCTCGGCAACCGTGGCCCATGCCGCAGCGGACAACAGCTGACGTTTTCCGGAAACGGTAACGACGGCGCCTTCAATGCTGTCCGGATTCACCAGCTCCGCGCCATCAGTCCATCCCGAAAGTTCGATGTCGAAGTCCGGTTGGGACAGGGAGCCAGAGCTACTTAGCACCGGACGTAGCGGACTGGCAGGTGGCAAGTTGAGCAGGCAAACGGTGCCCGCGTGCTCGGCTGACCCGAGCAGCTCAAACAGTTCCGGCCAGCGGATGCATGCGTGACTGGTCTCGAGGAGACATTTGCCTTCATTCGCCAACTGAACCAGATACGCTCCCAACAAGGATTCTTCAGGCCCACATCGTTCTATGGCGTCGACCAAGGCCTCCGGCGTAGGTGCAGCAAGATGCCGGCTGAAGTCGAAGCGCACACCCTCGTTTGTCCAGGCCAGTTTGAGCGTGCGTTCATCAGCTTTGACGCCGACCGTGCGCTTGAGGAATTCGAACATGCTCATCAGTTCTCCGGAAGGTACCAACCCTGCCGGCTTTCTGCCCACTTGAAGCCGAGCGACTTCAGTTCGGCAGCCAGTAGAGCCCGCTGGCTTGGGTCAGAAACCCAGAGTCGGCCTCCACCGGTGCCCCGTTTGTCAGTAATCGTTGCACCGTGAAATTTGCTCACCAGGCGGCGTAGTTCAGTCATGTCGACAGCAGTGCGATTCGCAGGGTGCTGCTGGACCATGTTGGCATGGCTACCTGCTTGCGTTACCGGTTGGGCCCTCTTGGCCTCAGACGTGTCGGGACGAATTCCCAAAGAACTCAACTCATCGGCAGCTCGCCATTCCCAGCCGTCGCGATGAACGACCCGTGCAGCACACTTGCCGTAGTAGCCCGCAGCCAAGTCATTAGTGCCCCCAGAGTAGTAGCGTTCATAGGGCTCGAAGGGCAGTTCATCCGCTTGGTAAACATAGCAGGCATTGGGCTTTTTGCTGAACTCAATGATGAGGTAGGGGCCTATCTGCATCATGAACGCGTCCACATCACGCTTAGCGGTCAGCTCGGCATAGGCCCCTTCCTCACGTGCAATAAGGTCGCGAATCTCCGCGTTGTGGGTCTTCAATGCCATGGTATCGGCACCAAACACCAGCCGAGTCCAAGTAATCTGCTTCAGGTAGTTTGACCAGAACGCAAGGCGACCCTCATCCGCCTTATTTCGCGCGGCCAGGATATCGAAGAAATCCTTCAGATTCCGCTCGTTTACCCAGCCAAGCACCATCGACCAGACGGGGTCTGGCACGCGACTCCAGGCGGTTGCAATGCCTGCGGCCTTGAGCTTGGGGTTTTTCCAGACAGTCGGCTGAACCACAAAGTCCCGTAGCCGCTCGTCCGCAGGCGCTCCCTTGCACCCGTGGTAGCGCACCAAAATGTGCTCAACTGCGTCATCTCGAAACGCAGGCTTCGACTGAACCAATTGAAGCAACCTTGGGATGAGCCGGCGAAACTCAGCATCGCTTTCAGCCGTTGCACGCCTGATGGCCCCGAGGACCATGGCGTGCCAAAACCAACTCGATTGTGGAATTCCGAGGTCCGCAGCCACGCTGTCCGCAGGAGCGGTGTCCCCAGCAAGGTAGGCACGCGCATACTTGTCCACAGGGCGTTCCGAGAGGATTTCGGATTCACGGCGCAGAACCATAACCCAGTCAGGGACAGTGCCAGCCCCTGCCTGCCGGTCAACGAGGGGCCATGTGCGGGCCAAGAATTCGCGCAAAGACGACCACCCCTTCATGGAATGCGCATCCTTGTGGGCGTCAGGGTTGAACTCAAAATAAGACGCGAGGAGGCCATGCCACGTCAAGCGCCACAAGTCTCCTCGTCGGGCTTCTGCCTCGTACGTCGCGAGCAAAGCGTCAAACTTTGGGCTGGAGAGTACGCAGGCCCCTTTAGCTTCCCGAATTGGTAACGCCAGAGCCGAGGCGATAAGGTCTCGCTGCCAAGGGTCCAACGCCTGCCCTCGCAGGAAGGCGAGTGCCGCAGCATAGGCGTCTTCCTTGTTGGGCCTGGCTTTTGCGTAACCTTGGAAGAGGCGGGCGGACTCGGCAGCTTGTTTTTCAACCAGCGCGGGGTACCCAAAGGTGCCCCCGCCGATGCCCATGGACGAAATCGCGGCAGTCAGGCTGCCGCTTAGCTTGGCGAACGCCTGAACGGCTAGCACTGACCGAACTCCTTCGCGGCCAGGGCTTTGTTCTCCGAGGGGCGGTCTTCTGTGATGCCCCAAAATTCAATTTTTAGCTCAACCCGCCGACTTGCTGCCTTGTCCTGGCGAATAGAGTTAAATGAATAGCCGCCGACCAAGAACAGGTCTTGAATCTGGCGCAACTGTTGTTCGTTCAGAGGGCGCTCGTCAACACTAGGCTTGCCGAACAAAGTACACACAACACTGCGGCTTCGGTTTAGGCTAAGACCCAGGTTGTAGAGGTAGGTTCCATCCTGGTCGGTGAAGCCCTCCACCACTACTCGCCGCATCCATTTCTGTCCCTCTGGCGTGGATTTGGCGTCCAAGAGCACAGGAATGTAGTCGCGCAAAAATTTGGCTGCGTCCGCCTTGATGGAGTAATCCCCGCTCTCGAAGCGAACGACTTCCCCCAGGTCGATGCGGTACGTGCTCTCGTCCACGTTGACCTTCTTCAGGGCTGAGTCGCGTTTTATGAGAGACATGACCCCACGAATGTCTTTCTCTCGTTGAATCTTGGCCTCCTCCTCTGCAGTCACGCTTTTCGTCACAGCGATAAGCGTGACCGCCATAACCACAAGGAAGAGCACCATGAGGGCGGACATCAAATCCGAGAACGAAATCCAAAAGGGACTTTCCCCTTCATGGCGCGCGCTTCGCTTCAATACGATGCGAGCCAGCATGTCAAGCCTTCTTCATGCGGTGGACTGCCGTAGCAAGTTCCTGGACAACGCCATTGAGATGCCCGGTGCCTTGCGACAAGTGCCGGTCGGTCTCAGCAATGGTGTTCTTGACCTGACTGACCAGCGCAGTACCGAAGTCGTTGAACGCTTTGATGAGAGCGTCATTTACCTTGTCGAGATGGGCACGGCTCTCGGATTCCGCACGACGGAGAGCCTCGACACTGGATTTGATAGCGTCAATCAGGTCCTTGGACACCCCAGCTTCCTTGCGCGCCGCCTCGATGAGACCAGTGAGTGATGCGACTTGAGCATCGACGGTTTTGCGGGTGAGGTCATACTGCTCGAAGCCACGCTGAACAGCACCTGCGGCGGCCTGAAGCCCCGACGCAGTCGAGGCCATCTGCTCGGAGAGCTTCCCTGCACGGTCAAAGACGCCCGTCACAGTACTACCAGCGGTCTCGAACTTCTGCGCTGCGCTTCCCATTGTGAGCGCTCCCTGATTCATGCCATCGATGGCACGGAGGGAGACATCCCCAAGCGCGTTGATATTCTGCTGGGTTCGTGTGACCTGCTCGGACACCGTCTTAAGCAAACCATCGACCTGGGCCGTGAGGCCCCCAACCAGCTGGTTCGTCTGGCTGCTGAGCGCCTGATTTCGACCCGACTCTTCCACTGCAGCAGAGCGTCGAACTTCCTCCATCTTCTCCATGGCGATGGAAACCTCGCCAAGCACCTTCATCACCGCATCGTCCATTGCTCGTTTGGACTTGGCTTGCTCTTCGTTGACCAAGTTGCGGAAGTCCTGGACGAACTGTCGCATCTGTTCAGTGAGAAGTTGCTGGTTGTCAGCAGACTTTTTCATGGCCTCTTCGAGGGTGCCGCTCATCTGGCTTGCGGCATGTTCGTTGGTCTGCTTAATGTCAGCTAGCAACCCTTGAAGCGAACTTTGAACTGCGGCCATCGAATCCATCGACCGCTGCATTTGCTCATTGATGCCGCGCATCTGGCCCCCAAAGGTATCCTCAAGTTTGGCCATGAATCCCGTCAGCAGCGTCTCGAGCATGTTGTTGACTTGCTCGCCGTTGCCCTTGGTGGTCTGTTCCATAACCTCGCCGACCCGGCGCATTGGCTCTGCAAGGGCCGTAGAGATTGAGTCACCGAGCTGTTCCCCCAACGCCCTGCTCGCGCCCTCGTGGGCGGCAATCTGCCGGTCCACCAGATTGGTCATCAGCTTGGTGAGGTCTTCCACCAAAGAATCCTTGAGCTGCGCCGTATGGGCCTCGTTCTGTTCGGACGCTTTTACAAGCCGCGCCAAGTACTCTTCTCCAGCACCACCCGCGTATAAGCTATCAATGCCGTGCGCGAGTTGCTCTACCAGCCGATAGAAGTACGCCAGTACAAGTCGGCTGAGAAACACCACTCCCATTGCGCAGCCGATGGCCACACCCGACGCCACGAAAGCGTGGCTAACCCCTTCTAACAGAGGCTTTAAGCCCGCGACTGCGGTAGCGGATGACGTCGGGTCGAATTTGTCCAGGCCCTGCAGAAGTCCGGCGAACGTTCCGATAATGCCGAGACCCGTCAAGACCCCAGGCAAGTGCCGTGTGAAGTCATCGAAGAGGCGGCTGTCCACCAGGACTTCACGAGTGAAGAGCGTTTCGGCGGGAACCGTTGCCCGCACCTCGCTGAGGACCAAGTCACCGGATGATGCTTTCCTGAGCTCATGGAGAGTATCCGCGTACTCGTCCCAGAGGTGCCGTAGCGGCTCCGTCTGAAAGAGCGGTGCCATTTCGGCGGCACTGGGCGTTCGCTTGGCTAGTTTGAGCGACCGAACTCCCCGAAGGGCATGATTGAGTTGCAGTGCGACTTGAGTGCCTTTTACGCCATACCCCACGAGGAAGGCCACTGTCAGCATGACAACAACCACGAAGATGTAGAGCGGAGCACCCTGCAGGTTGGTTAGGGACGGATGAACGGTGCCAAGAAATTCAGTAATCCAGTTCATGTGCTTGTCTTTTCTGAGCGGTTGCCCTGCTTGTCTTCGGTGTGGTCGTAAATGCGATTTCGGGTGCAGTACTCCTCTACCAAGGTTTCGAGCATATTGGTCAAGCTGCGGCGTTCGCCGAGAGCAGCAGCCTCAAGAAGTCGCTTAAGTCTGGGGGTAACCCGAAAGCTGATTCCAACGGACTTTTCTGTGCTCATGGGAAGGTAGATGTCGTGTATTGCGTTGTTCAATACAAAGGGTAATCGATTTTAGCAATTCATGTTTGAAACGATGCGCGAGTCGCATCAGGTCACTGACCCGCGCCTACAAAGTCATCAGCCTGCTGAGCTAGGCTGTTTGACCATTTCTCAGTTGCAGGTTGGGTTCCCGGTGGCCAGGGATGCAAATATCCTCAGCCAACCTCCGACGAGTCTGTAGTGCTACTGCTCTGACGCAGCCGTGTACGACTCACCAAAAGCGTGATGTGGTCGACTGAGGAGCTGTCCACTCGCAAAGAACAGCGCTGGTTGGACCGCTACTCGCTCGGGTGCCCATCGACAAATGCCCCTAGAGCCATCGGTCAAGCAAGCCGCCCACATACTCCGCACCCAGCATGTGCCCAGCGTTCGGAACGACTGTCACCGGAATCTTTGCCGCCAGACCGAATCCCGCCACCGTCGCTGGCACGCTCTGCCAGTCCAGCTCCCCGACATGAATCTGCGCGTTTAGAGGTGATGGAAACTCACCAGCGAAGACCATTTTTTTGAGCCGTTCTGGAAACGGAGGGCTAAAGACTCGGTGGTTTTCCGAGTCTTCAAAGTCCCCAAGAATGGGCGAAAGCAGAAGCAAATGACCAGGGTAAGGCGGCAGCTGCGCCTGCGCATTCAGAAATAGGTAGGCACCAAACGAGTTGGCCACTACGTGGTCCTCAGGGGACCAGAAATGGGTTTGCAGGTCTTCCGTCACGATGCGGACCTGCTCCATAAAGGGCAGGTGCCGGAACGCGTCGACAGTCGCCCGGCCAGTGACATTGAACCCACGGTTTAGCAGGCCTTGCCCCAGGCCGGTGGATAGTTGTCCGCCATGACCAGGCAGGTAGTAGACCGTCTTGCTCCCCGCCAGTGGGCTCTCTTCAGTCATGACGTTGGTCCCTTTGTTGAGTAGAGTTTGGCTGCCTGCAGATGCTCGAGCCCGAGAGATTCCCGTAAGACTTCCGGTGCCAGCGCCTGAACATGCGCTCCGTGGCGCAACACATCCATCGTGAGTTCGCGCAGGTCGGTGTACGGCAGGCGCATCTCAAGTTGTCCGTCAGGCAGCCAAGTCAACTCTTGTTTTGGGTGCCAAAGCTCTCGGGCCACCCACCTCGCCCTTTCCGCAGAAAACCTCAGACGAGCCCACCGCACCTGCCCACCAGAAAAAATCCCATATCCCTGGCCGACAAACTCTTCCAGGACGCCGCCGTCGACCTCTTGAGCTTTCAGCTCGGTCAGGTGCGCGGTCTCAATAGAGTCAAGCGAGAACGAGCGCAGCCCATGCCGCATGTGGCACCAGGCAATCAGATACCAGTTGCCCCGGTAATGCACCACGACCTGCGGCGAAACCAGACGCTCGCTCCGTTCATCGCGTGCTCTGACGTAGTAGCGCAAGCCAAGGCGCCTTCTGCTCAGCAGCCCGGTGGCCACCACTTCAAAGTGCTGTGCCTGCACCTCACGGTGCCCGGTCGTTAGCAATCGAAACCGCTTGTCCACGTCCTCAGCCGGATGCTGTCCGGATTCAATCAGGGCGCGCAGGCGCGCTTTGAGTGGCTCAATTTGCGCTTTGAGCAACGTCGGCTGCAGGTCGGACAGCATGGCCTGCATCATCAGGAGCGCATAGGCCTCCTGCGCGTTGAACCACAAGCCCGGCAGGTTCTGTGTTTCATCCTCACGTCCCTTGTCGTACCGGTAGCCCCTGGTTTCCCTGTCCCAGACGATGGGGTAGTTCAGCCGGTCGCGCATGTACTCGATGTCCCGCTTGAACGTGGCGCGGGAGACTTCAAGTGTCTCCAGCATGCGAGAGATGGGAACCGCCTTGTGACCCTGGAGCAGGGCGTCGATTTTGTAGAAGCGTTCGGTACGGTCCATGACAGGGCGGTGGGCAGTCTGGTTACACCTGCTGCTGGCGGGCTTGCGCCTGTTGAGCCAGTACCGCCAGCGTCATCGGGTCAGGCTCGCCAGCAAAAAAGCCGTCTAACACCTTGCCAAAGACTGAGTCCAGTCCTGCGCACTGCAAGAACAAGGTGGAACAGGACCTCAACTTGATGGCGTCGACGGAGCCCAACATCGCCTCCGCTGCCTTACCGCGGTGGGCGAGGACCAGTTGGCAACAGGCTTTCAGCCGTTCCCCCAGAACCGGATGGCTCAGGTAGGCCTGGGCCTCTTCCAGGTTGGCCAGCCCGTAATACCTCGCCATCTGCGAGCGCCCCAGCGCGGCGAGTTGAGGAAACACAAACCACATCCAGTGCGTTGCCTTGTGACCTTGGCGCAACTCCAACATCACATCCTCCAGGACCGGTGCCTGCGCCTCCAGAAAGCGCCCCAGGTCAGGGGCCTGCTGGCTTTCTGAGCCAATCGGCACGGTTTCAGCCATCGGGTGCGTTCCTCGGTCTTGTGTCAATCGGTCGCCAACTGGTTTGGTGGCTCATTCTATGAGCCACTGCCGTGCAAATACTAGCTCCATCACGGTTCACCAGGAGTTCCACATGTTCACGACGCAAGCGGTTTCGTCCTTTGGGTGGCAGGGCATCGAGGTGCCACGCCTGACAACCCACGCAGAGGTTCGCCTCCAGCAGCGAGGCATCCGGGTCGAGGTCCTGGACTGCCTACTGGCCTACGGCCGCCGTGAGCACGACCACACCCACTGCGAAATCGCGTATTTCGACACCAAGGCATTGGAGCGAATTGAGCGCCACGAAGGCCCACGAGTGGCGCAACTGGCCAGCGACCACCGGGACATTTACGCGGTCATCGACAGCGATGGCTGCGTGGTCACAACCGGCCACCGGTTTCGCCGCATCCTGCGTGACAAAAGCCTGTCCTCCCTGCGCCCAGGCCGCAACCGCCGCCCACGCCAGATGCGACGCGCTACGGGGCAGTCGGCACTGATTTAAATGAACAGTAATATAAACAGTTTTGGTGTGCTAATATGAATTCATGGCAACTTCCTACCTACTCAGCGAACTGTGCGCACTGGTCGATTTCCCGGTTCGAACGGTCCGGTACTACGTCCAGCAGGGGCTCGTCGACCGGCCGGAGGGTGAGACCCGGGCGGCGAGGTACGGCGTCAAACAGCTGGAGCAACTGCAGCTCATCAAGAAGTGGACGACTGCCGGCTTGTCTCTGGACCGCATTCGGGACTTGCTCAATGGCGAAGAGCCCGATATGCCGGCGCGCGGACGTCGGCGCGGCACGCTGGAAGTGGTCAGCCGCCTGACGATTGCGGACGGCGTGGAGCTCGTGATTGAGCCGAGCAGGGCAGGGCTCACACCCGAGCAGGTGCGCGAGTTCAGCCGCCAGGTCATGAGCCTCTACGACCAAGTCACAGGCCAGCCGCTCGGCGCCGCCTGACTTGCTGTGCGCTGCGGGTCTGCCGCCAGGGCAGTGATTTCTCTTCATCTGTCTTTCTCTGTCACCTTCAAGGGTCTGATATGCCAGCAACCTCGTTCAAAACTAAAGACGGTTCCACGCTTTTGCTGCAGGGCGTCAAGGCGCAGGGTCGTGTGGTGGGCCGCATGCTTGACATGACCTTGGAGCAGCGATTTCGCAACCCCGAGTCGTTCAATGTGGAGGTTGTCTACACCTTCCCCTTGCCTTGGCACGCGGTGCTGCTCGGGCTTGAAGTCGAGCTCAACGGTCAGACCTTGGTGGGGGTCGTTCAGCGCAAGGCGAAGGCTCGGGAGGAGTATGAAGAGGCGGTGTCCGAGGGCGACAGCGCCATCCTGGTGACCGTCAACCGCGACCGCAGCTACACCCTGGAGCTGGGCAACCTGATGGCAGATGAGTCGTGTGTGGTGCGGCTGCACTACGTGCAGATTCTTCAGCCTGAGCAGGGCAGCCTGCGACTGATGCTGCCCACTACGCTGGCGCCGAAGTACGGTCATGCGGTGCGCGACGGTGGGTACGAGCCGCACGCTGCCCCTGAAGCCAGCGCCACCGTCGAGTACCCGTTCGATATTCGGCTGGACATCCAGGGTGAGCTGGTTCATGCCCAAATCGGCTCGCCGAGCCACCCAGTCGCTATCCGCACGCTGCCTGCAGTCGGCATGAAAGAGACCTTCATCACCCAAGTCCACCTGGGCTCCAAAGCCTGGCTGGACCGGGACTTCGTGTTGGTCTTCGACAAACTGACCCACAGCAGCCTCGGTCTTGCCGCGTGGGACCACCTCGACGCTGGGTTGGGGGTGGTGATGGCCAGCTTCACGCCCGCGTTGCCGACTCGCCAAAGTCTGCCTGTGACGATGAAGGTCCTGGTGGACTGCAGCGGCTCGATGAACGGCGACAGCATTCAGGCGGCCCGCAGCGCACTTCAGACGGTGCTGGCGAGTCTGCGCGACGGCGACCGGTTTAGCCTGAGCCGCTTCGGTGACTCCGTCGAACACCGGTGCAAGGCACTGTGGAAGGTGGCACCACCTTCAATGGCGGCCGCCCAACGTTGGGCAGTGCGGCTGGAGGCCGACATGGGTGGCACGGAAATGAACAACGCCATCCTGTCGACGCTGGTCTTGCCCGGCGCTGAGCGCAGCGACCTGCTGCTCATCACGGACGGTGAGATACACGCCATCGATGCCGTGGTGGAGTCTGCCCAGCGCAGTGGCCACCGCTTCTTCGTGGTCGGTATCGGGGCGAGTGTGGCCGAAGGCTTGCTGCGCCAACTGGCGAATCAGACCGGGGGCAGTTGCGAGTTCGTGACCGCAGGCGAACACGTGGAGGGAGCCATCAAGCGTCTGTATCAGCGCATGCGCTCGCCCAAAGTCACGCATGCTCGGGTGGCCTGGCCGGCGCAGTGCGAGGTGCATGCGGCATCTGACTTGCCGCTGAGCGTCTTTGACGGTGACGACATCAACGTCTTCGCCCGGCTGAAGGCTCAGCAGGCGGAGGCACTCACCGGTAACGTTCGCTTGCTGGGGCGTGTTGATGGCGTCGAGGGTGAGGTCTGCCTGGGTGAACTCAAGCCGAGCTTCATTGCAGATGAGGCCAACACGCTGGCGCGCCTGGCTGCCAACCAGCGCTACTGGCAGCTCAAAGGCGGGGCAGAAGGTGTGCCGGCAGTGCTGACCAAGCAACTGCCGGCCTTGGCTGAAAAATACCAGTTGGTGACGGATGACTCCAGCTTCATCCTCGTCAAGCAGCGCGCCGAAGGCGAAAAAGCTGTGGACATGCCTGAGCTGAGGACGGTTCAGGGCATGCTCGCGGCGGGACATGGTGGCCATGGGGGCGTGACCGCTGGCATGGTGTTGGGTCGTTACGGCTCTTCCACCACACCTTTCTCTGTGGTCAATTCAGTAGGGGCAAGCTCCGTCGCAGGTATGGCTGTGCCCACTGTTTGGCGCAGTGCCCCCCGCTACTCTCGTCAGGACCCCAGCGCAGTTGACCGTCTCCTTTTCAGTAAGAAGGCGCCGTCCGGAGGTAAATCCAAGTTGCGCAGCAAAGCGCTGCGCGATTTCATAGACAGCATCGGCAGCGACGATTCGCCGGATACAAAACGTGCAAAAGGCTGGAAAGCACCGCCCTCGAGGGATGCATTCTGGGCCGTTCACCTCGAGCGGAGTGAGGATGGGGCGTCCCGCTATGAAGGCCTCACACCGGCCGGGTTGGTCGAGGGCCTGCGCTTGAACAGGCCAGAGTTTTGGCCTACCAGCTACTCGGCGCTCGCCACGATTGGTGTTGGTGACAGGGTTATTGAATGGCTCGAGCTCTCGGTCGGCGCCACAACTGACGAAACAGCGGTTGTTCTCGCATTCCTTGAAGTTATGCACACGTTGGACTTCACCATCAAGCAGACCTTCCAGGCGGCGTTTGGGAAAATCACGAGCATGCCTACCAAGGCTGATGCGCTTTCAGGGGTTTACCAGGCTATTGAAGCTGCACTTGTTGGTATCACTGCGGAGCATTGGCCAGCCATGGTCTTGGACTATGCAGAAGCTGAGCATTTGCTCGCATAACGAAGGTTGGAGATGGAGCACACATCAAGTCCAACGGTGCAGTTTTATGACTGCCTGCAGCAAGCCTTTGACCACTTCAACGCCCACCTTTTTGATGGGAAGCTCCCCCCGTGCCTCATCACGCTGCGGTCTTCAAGTAGGCACTACGGGTATCACCACAAGGACCGCTTCATCAACCGAGAGGGCCAGACCCTTGACGAGCTGGGACTGCATCCCGGCTTCTTTACGCTTCGGTCGGTTGAAGAAAGTCTGTCAACGCTGGTCCACGAGATGGTCCATCACTGGCAGGACCGATTTGGGCACTCATCGCGCTCAAACCCTCACAACAAGGAGTGGGCCGCAAAGATGCGGGAGATTGGGCTTGAACCTTCATCCACCGGCTTGCCAAACGGAAAGGACACGGGCCAGACTGTTAGCCACTTCATCCACCCCGACGGGCGCTTCATCGCATGCTGTCGTGAGCTACTGGCCACGGGTTATCAGCTCGAATGGTTCGATAGGCACGTGCCCAAGGCGCCTGACACAGCACAGGCGACAAACCATGAACGGCAGGAGGCTTTGGCTGCGGCGGGGATGGCCGTGGAGTTGTCGATTCCGATTTCTGAGAAGCTGCTTGACGCGAATCCGGGGGACTCAAGCTCATCTGCGTTAGTGGCCCCGCCGCCACGGAAAGATGTTGACCGAGTGAAGTACGTCTGCGCTGCCTGTGGAATCAAGGCATGGGCTGCCTCGGATGTCAAAATTCTGTGCGGAGCCTGTGAGGTGGGGCTGCAGCCTGCAGATTTGGCCAGCGCGTAAGTCAGCATGCTGCGTCGGCCTACGAGACCATCGATTTCATGGCCAGTTGGTCGAGTGCCTGCGATATCTGAGCCAGTCCCATATTTGTGTGGTCGCCCAGGCATCAAAAACCGCCAAATCTGCTATATGCTGGCGCTTTGCTAGCGGATTGCAACCGAGGTTTCCATGGCCACTTCAAAATCTGAGGTCATCAGTGTGCGCGTCGAGCCACCTATCAAAGAGGCACTTCAGGTAGCTGCCAACCTGGAAATGCGGAGTCTCGCCAACATGGTCGAGGTGATGGTCGTCGCCTATTGCCGCTCCCAGGGGTACCCCTTGACCGGGATTCCCAGCGATGCACTGCCCGCCACGTTGACAAAAGGCTCTCAAGTTGACTGAGCAAACTGAATTGCAACTCAGTCAGTTGGGGTTTCGGTTCGGTATCAACGGACCGCACGCTGCCCGCACGATGATGCTGGATGAACTGCGGCTGCTTCTGCACCACACAGACAGCCAGGCCACGCATAAGGAGTATGCGACGGCGGTCGTCGAGGACAACGTGCTCGGAAAACCCACCCGAAAGGCCAGAGAACTGACTCTGCGTCACCTTGGGGTTCTTTATGGGCTCGACGTATCAAACCCAATATTTCGAGCTATGCGGCGGCTATGGCCTTTGAATGAGGCCGCCCAGCCGATATTGGCTCTGGCGGTTGCGTTGGCTCGCGACCCACTTTTGCGAGCAACTCAGGACCATGTTCTGGGTCAGCCCCTTGGTGCTGCAGTTTCACGTGAGGCTGTGGAACGTTGGCTATCAAAGGCCTACCCCGACCGTTTCAGCCCTGCATCACTAAAGTCGTTTGCCCAAAACGTCGCTGGAAGTTGGACTGCAGGCGGGCTCCTGAGTGGACATCGCAACAAGACCCGCTCACAGCCAGCGGCTCACCCCGAATCTCTCACGCTACTGCTGTTCCTGGGCTACTTGGGCGGCAGGACTGGGCAACGCCTGTTTTCATCCGAGTGGACAAGCCTGATGAGTAGCTCACCGGATGAGCTAGAGGCACTTGCAAACTCTGCTTCACATCGGGGACTGCTTGTGTTCATGAACGCAGGGGGGGTCAAAGAGGTTCGGTTTCCTGGTTACCTAACCACCGAAGAAGAGCGTATCCGTCAGGAGATTTCACATGTCGTCTAAGGTTGCCAAGCTTGCGGCTGCTTACAAGCAGCATTTGTCTGTGCCTTGGCAGGCAGGACTGGCGGCTATTCAACGCGTTATTTTTGCCGTATACGACAAGACCGATGAACTTCGCTTGCGTGCGAACGTAGGCGAGTTTGAGCTCGCAACTCAACAGGCCGGCAAAAAGTGGATATTGATTGACCTCACCAACGCATTCCCGCTGTGGATGGCAGCACAGGAGTATCGCGACGCCTACTTCGAGTCGCCCGAGGACCTGGCCGGCTACCAGGCTGGTGAGCTCAGCGAGTTCGTCGCCAGCCTAACGGCTGAGCTTAAACGTCGGCTTGACGCTGAAGCCGGCGCAGACACCGTAGTTGCGTTGCTGGGCGTTGGCGCTCTGTTCGGCCTTGCACGAGTGTCATCGGTTGTCGAGGGCATTAAGGAAAGCGTACCGGGCCGGTTGTTGGTTTTCTTCCCTGGCGAACACCACCCAGAAAACCACGCCTACCGCCTGTTGGACGCTCGAGATGGCTGGAACTATCTTGCTGTCCCATTGCTTGCCAAAGACTGAATCCCAAAACCAAAAGACCACCACTCAGGACGCCTCATGCTGAATCGGGACATTTACAACAAACCCCCTCAAGAGAATCGCCTAGTCAACAACGGTGTGGCGGAGGTCTCTGAAGACCACTCCGAACCTGCGCAAGCCATCCTGCGCTATGAATTGGAGACGTTCGTTTGCGATGGTCAGTATGAGAAGGGTCTCGAGACCATACTTGACAAGTTCCTGTTGAATCTGGATGCAGGGACAGAGCAGCCAGGCGTCTGGATTTCCGGCTTCTTCGGAAGCGGCAAATCTCACTTGGCAAAAATGCTGCGTACGCTCTGGACTGACTACCAATTCAACGACGGCGCCACAGCCCGAAGTTTGGCCAAGCTTCCCGCTGGCGTGTTCGAGCATCTCAAAGAACTCAGCACGCAGGGCAAGCGCCACGGTACCCTGCACGCCGCCGCAGGCAAGCTTGGTGCCGGAGCCGGGGACAAGGTTCGCCTCGCCTTGCTCGGAATCGTGTTTAAGTCCAAAGGTCTGCCGGAGCAGTACAACCAGGCGCAACTTGTGCTGTGGCTGAAGCGTGAGGGCATCCTGCCCACAATTGACGCGGAGTTGAAATCGACTGGGCGCTCAGTGACGCAAGAACTGCCTCACATGTACGTGTCCAGCCACTTGGCCAAGGCGCTGCTCAAGGTCCGGCCTGATTTGGCCCACAGCGAAGCAGACGCCCGCAAACTGTTGAAGGAACAGTTTCCCCAAGTGACAGATGTCACCAGCGAGCAGATGACGACGGCCATCGAAGCTGCTCTGGCAGAGGATGGCAAGTTCCCATTGACGCTTGTGGTGCTGGACGAGGTGCAGCAGTACATCGGTACCGATGCAGAAAAAGCCTTTCAAGTCCAAGAGGTTACCGAGACCCTGTCCAAGCACTTCAATGGCAAGCTGCTTTTCGTCGGTACCGGTCAGTCCGCTCTCTCTGGGATGCCAAATCTGCAGCGCCTGATGGGGCGCTTCCCGGTGCAGGTGATGCTTGGCGATTGGGACGTCGAAAACGTTACACGTCAAATCATCCTGGCGAAGAAGCCCACCGCGCAGCCGCAAGTTGAAGGCGTATGGCGTGCCAATTTGGGTGAGATTTCCCGTCACTTGCGCGGTACCAAGCTCGAGCATGTGACCGACGACGAAGACGTCATGACATCCGACTACCCGCTGCTACCGGTGCGCCGTCGTTTTTGGGAACGAGTTCTCCGCACAATCGACACGACCGGAACAGTCTCACAGTTGCGCAGCCAGTTGCGAGTGGTGCACGAGGCTGTCCTGGCGACGGTTGATGCGCCCTTGGGCCATGTGGTTTCGGGCGACTTTCTGTACGACCAGATTGCGGCCAACCTGGTGTCCACAGCCCAACTGCCCAAAGAGGTCTTCGAAAACGTCCAGCGCTTTGCATCAGGCGACGAACACGCTCAGCTCAAAGCCAAGCTGCTCAAACTGGTGTACCTCATCAACAAGTTGCCTGCAGATGCAGCGTTGGATATCGGGCTCAAAGCCACCGAAGACGCTCTGGCTGACTTGCTTGTCACTGACCTGTCTGCTGGTTCAGCTGAACTGCGCAAGCAGCTGCCTGCTTTGCTGGATGAGCTTCAAAATAAAGACCGACTGGTCATGGCTCTGGCAGGCTCCAGCGGAACTGAATACCGTCTGCAAACGCGGGAGTCCAGTGCCTGGTACGACGAGTTTCGAGCCCAAGAGGCCGAGCTCAAAGCTGCGCCGCAACGGGTGGAGCAGAAACGTTCTGACCTGCTGAAAGCCCGCTTCGCCGAAGTGCTCAAGAAGGTGCGCGTGATTCAAGGCAAAGACAATGTTGAGCGAAAGCTCACGCCGACCTATGACGACGCGCTGCCCAAAGACCATGCGCAGGCGTTGTACCTGTGGATTCAAGACGGCTGGCAGACAGAAGAGAAATCTGTCATCGCTGAGGCCAAGGGTAAGTCCGCTGACAACCCCAGCCTTTTTGCCTTCCTTCCAGCCCAACACAAGACTGAACTCGCCAACGCCATCGTGGCGCTGGAAGCAGCCCGTACAACACTTCAAAAGAAGGGCAGTCCAGCAACGGAAGAAGGTCGAGACGCCCAGCGCTCGATGGAAAGCCGCCAGCGCACGGCAGAAAAGGACCTAGCCGAGCTGCTGGAACAGCTCTTTGGCGCCGTTCGCATTTTTCAGGCAGGAGGACAAGAGGCTCAGGACGGCAACGACCTTGCGGACCGTATCAACCGCGCCGCCAAGTCGTCCGCCATTCGCCTGTTTAGCCAGTTTGATGTTGCTGACCACGACCAGTGGAGCAAGGTGCTCGACGAGGCACGCAAGGGCAACCTGGAAGCCCTCAAGGCGGTAGGCCACAGTCAGGAGGCCGACAAGCACCCCGTCTGTCACAAGTTGTTGACCTATATCGGCCCGGGTAAGAAAGGCGCAGAGATTCGAGACAACTTCGAAGCACCCCCCTTCGGTTGGCCACGCGACACCATTGACGGCGCGCTGTACGCTCTCCTAGCCGCCGGCCACCTTAAAGCCACCGACGCTGCATCCAAAGTTGTAGACGCCAAAAGCCTGGACCGTGCCAAGGTCACCCAAGCTCACTTCCAACGCGAGAGCGTCAATATCTCGCCGCCACAGCTTATCAAGATTCGGTCACTGTTCAGCAACGTGGGCGTACCCTGCCAACCGAAGGAGGAACTGTCCAAGGTTCCGATGCTATTGGCCAAGCTACGTGACCAAGCTGTCAAAGCAGGCGGCCCAGCCCCGGCGCCTGAGGTACCAAAAGTCACGCTCATCGAAGCCATCGAAGGACAGTCGGGCAATGCCCAGCTGCTGGAGCTGTACAACCGTTTCGACGAAGTCGTTGCATTGTCCAAGTCATGGACACAGACAGCTGATGCCATTGCCAAGCGCCTGCCCGTGTGGCGCCAATTGGACCAGTTGCTTCGACATGCCAAAGCGCTCGGTCCCTACGCCGGCCTGAGGGCCGAACGCGATGCCATTGAGGCACAACGCAGCTTACTGGTGGAGCCTGACCCTGTGCGCCCGCTGCTCGAAAAGACGTTGGACCTGCTGCGCCAAGCGCTCAAAGCCAAGCTTGACGGCTTTGTAGAGGCCTATGCCAAGCAGCAAGCCCTTTTGCACGCAGATGCCGACTGGGCCAAGTTGAACGACACGCAAAGCGCTGAGCTGAGTCGGGCCCACCACTTTGGTCCTCTACCTGTTGTGGCAATCGGTACAGCCGAACAGCTGCAAGACGCACTTGACGAGTGCGACTTGGACCACTGGGTATCGAAAACACAGGCACTGCCCAGTCGCTTCGAGTCCGCCCGCCACGCAGCGGTGCAATTGCTCAAACCAAACGTCGTCCACGTTGCGTTGCCCAAGCGCACGCTGAACGACGTGGTCGAACTGAAAGCGTGGATAGCTGAGGTCGAAAGCCTCATTGCTGCCAAGCTCAAAACCGGTCCAGTCAGCCTTTGAGCGGCCTTGTACTTCAGTCTTTCAATCAAACAATGACGTCGAGCAGGACTCCATGACCCCTCATCTGAGTGAAAACGCAACCCAAGCGGCCGACAGACTCATCGCATCTGTCGAGGGGTTGTTTGCAACAGGAACAAAAACCACACTCCCTGAAGACGACTTGGGATTCTTGTGTGCGAGGGTGAAATCTGCTCGCACAGGCTATCCGTTTGTGCTTGAAGAGCACCCCGCTCAGAGTGTGAATCGACTGGGCAGCGTACTGTTGGGCCCGGTCTTCACCAGCAAGGCTCACGCATGGCCGGTGGATGCAGACGGCAGCCCCATGGCGCCTCTTTGTCAGCTCAATACGGCCTACGCTCCGAAGACCTTTGAAGGTCTTGATGGACTTGTACAGGTTTGGCTCACTCCCTCAGGTGGTGCAATTGGCCCTGCGTTTATTCGTGTGGTCCCTGCCGCAGAAGCCGATGCGGCCTTGATGACGCCTGTGATTGAGCACAGCGAGTCAATCGACGTTCTGCTGCCGGAAGCTGCCGAATGGCTGCGCGAGTTTCACTCAGGCCTTAAACCCAGCAAAAACCAGTACATCACGGCGGCGGCAGTGAAATTGGGCCACGCCAGTGCTGACGAATTGTCGGATGCTGATTGGGAAGAATGGCTACGACTCGCTGCGGAGTACCACGACAGATACGGTGATGACGTCGTCCCTTGTTTTCAAATCACAGGGTTCGAAGAGGGCCGCGTTTACTGCGACATCACGGAGGACCAAAAGAGCGCTATGGGCAGCTTGGAAAAATTGCGCAAGAAGCTAGAGAAAAAGGGGTCTGCTGGTGACGAAGCCCTTGTTCAACACCTCGCAAACACATGCAGCGCTTACGAGGACTGGGTCAACCTTCTTGGCAACCAAGCCTACCCCTGTTTGCTGGGCACCTTCCAAGAGATTCAATACCGCGCAGCAGACATGAGTGCGCCATTCGTTTGCTTCGAGGCAATTGGCCTTCGTGAGTGGGGCGATGGTGGCAACGCTCAGGTTTTCTACAGCAAGGAATCTGGTTTTTCCTTTGATTGGAGTTGCTTCTAAATGGCGCAGACACTTTCCAAGCCTCTGCGCACTCAGCTAGAGAGCACTGTCAAAGCCGCCCGCGAGGTTGCAGAAAAAGGCGCTCGCGCCGCCCTTGGTCAGTTGGCAGTTGGTGAGGCCAAGGCTCCCGACTACCTGACCGACGAGCTCAAAGCCCTTCGCCGCCGCATGCGTGCTCATGGCCGCGCCCTCGGCGACGCCAAAGCTAGTGATGACACCCAAGGCCTGCAGCACCTGGTCTGGGAAGTCGCCTACGAGCACTGGCACCGCATGCTGTTCGCCCGCTTCCTGGCGGAGAACGGCCTGCTGCTGTGGGAGCCCGGCGCTGCGGTCTCGCTGGACGACTGCGAAGCCCTGGTGCAGGAAGCCGACCCAGCGATGAACTTGGGCGCCAAGACCAAGTGGGAGCTGGCCGGCAAGCTGGCCGCCCGCATGCTGCCGCAGGTGTTCAAGCCGCAGAGCCCCGTGTTCGAGCTGGCCTTCGCGCCCGAGCACCAGCGCGAGCTGGAGCGCCTGCTGGCTGGGCTGCCGCCCGAGGCGTTCAAGGCCAGCGACAGCCTGGGCTGGGTCTATCAGTTCTGGCAGGCCAAGCGCAAGGACGAGGTCAACGCCTCGGAGGTGAAGATTGGCGCCGACGAACTGCCCGCCGTCACCCAGCTCTTCACCGAACCCTACATGGTGGACTTCCTGCTCCACAACTCGCTGGGCGCCTGGTGGGTGACGCGCCACCCGGGCAAGACCTGCCCCGTGCCGCTGACCTACCTGCGCACGCTGGAAGACGGCACTCCGGCGGCCGGCAAGTTCGAAGGCTGGCCCAACAAGCTCGAAGAGTTCAAGCTGCTGGACCCTTGCTGCGGCTCGGGCCACTTCCTGGTGGCGGCCTTCCTGCTGCTGGTGCCGATGCGCATGGCGGCTGAGGGCCTGAGCGCGATGGATGCGGTGGACGCCGTGCTGGCCAACAACCTGCACGGCCTGGAGCTCGACGCCCGCTGCGTGGAAATCGCCGTCTTCGCACTGGCGCTGGCGGCCTGGCGTTTCCCGGACGAGAACGGCGACCCGCTGGGCGTGCGCGCCGACATGCCTGCGCCGCAGGTGGCCTGCTGCGGACTAAAGGTCGCGGCAAAGCCCGAGGACTGGATGGCCCTGGTACCTGATGACGCGCCGAACGCGGCTTACCTGCGCCAGGAACTGCGCCTGCTGCATGCCAGCTTTGCCCAAGCACCGTTGCTGGGCAGCCTGCTGGACCCGGCGCGCAGTCTGAAGAACGACTTGGCCACGTCCAGCTTCGACACGCTGCGCGACCTGCTGGGGCGTGCGCTGGCCACCGAGCGCCCGGCGACTCTATGGGGGCAGGCCAATGAGCTGCAGGACGACAGCTGGGACTTGGCTTTCACTGCAAAGGGTTTGCTGGATGCCGCCCGGCTGCTGGATGGGCGTTACCACCTTGTGGTGACCAACGTGCCCTACCTGGCGCGTGGCAAACAATCTGACCTCCTCTGTACATTTACGGAGAGTCACTATCCTGAAGCTAAATCGGATTTGGCGACGGTTTTGCTTTCGCGTTGCGTCGAACTGTCGGCAGTTGGCGGCTGTAGTGCTGTGGTTTTACCCGAAAACTGGGCCTTTCTGACCACCTACGAAGATTTCAGGCGTGACGTTCTAACTAGTCTCAGAATCAAATTTTTCGCTTTTCTGGGTGGTGGCGCGAAGGCGTTTGACGTTGGGCCTGGAAACATTACAAGTATCGCCTTGACGATGATTGAAAATCAAAGTCCCAGGGAGGCCGAAAAGGTGACGGTAATTGACGTCTCGTCCCTGGGAACTCCGGCCGAGCGAGCTCAGGAGTTGCCAAATACAAAGTTAGTTCAACCAGCCGTTGCGACACTGCTTAAGGCACCCGGAGCCAAGATTACGTCGACCCCGAGCGACGGGACCACCCCACTGCTGACCAGGTTCGCGAAATCTCATCAAGGTATTAAGTCAGGTGATGACGGACGGTATCGTGGCACCTTTTGGGAGCGTTCAGAAATTGGCAACGATTGGATATTTCTTCAAGGTACGCTAGCTACCACCAGTCATTACGGGGGACTGGAGAGTGTATTGCGCTGGGAGAATGACGGTCTGACTTTGGCTCGCCGGCAAGGTTTAGGGGCTTGGGGTGGTTTTGGTGTTGCTATATCTCAAATGGGAACCTTGCCCGCGTCTCTTTACTTTGGTGCAGCTTTTGATAGCAACGTAGCTCCAATAACTGTTACCGACAAAAGGCACGCGGCAGCACTATGGACGTTCTGCTCATCCCTCGAATATCACGATTCGGTTAGAAGTATCGACAAAAAGGTGGCAGTGGCGAACGCAACCCTAACTCAAGTCCCGTTCGACTTGGAAAAGTGGTGGCGTATTGCCGAAGAGCGCTACCCCAATGGTTTGCCGAAGCCACACTCCGACGACCCTACCCAATGGCTGTTCCACGGCCACCCGCGACCCGCCACCGACCCGCTGCAGGTCGCCGTCGCCCGCCTGGCCGGCTACCGCTGGCCGGCCGAGACAGACACTGCGATGGAACTGGCCGACGAGGCCCGCACCTGGATTGCCCGCTGCGAGCAACTGGCCGAGCACACCGACGACGACGGCATCGTCTGCCTGCCCTCGGTGCGCGGCGAGGCGCCGGCGCACGACCGCCTGCTCAAGCTGCTGATTGCCGCCTGGGAGACCGTGCAGCCCGGCAGCTGGAAGCCCGCAGTGCTGGACAAGCTGCTGGCCGATGCCGAGTGCGCCGGCAAGGGCCTGGACGTCTGGCTGCGCGAGAAGTTCTTCGAGCAGCACGCCAAGCGCTTTCACCACCGCCCGTTCATCTGGCATGTATGGGACGGCCTGAAGGACGGCTTCGCTGCGCTGGTGAACTACCACCAGCTCGACCACAAGAAGCTGGAACGGCTCATCCACGCCTACCTGGGCGACTGGATTCGCCAGCAGGAGGCTGGCGTTCGCTCAGGCGTGGACGGTGCGCCCACCCGCCTGGCCGCTGCGCAGGACTTGAAGCGCCGCCTGGAGCTCATCCTGGAAGGCGAGCCGCCCTACGACATTTTTGTCCGCTGGAAGAAGCTCTCGGAGCAGCCCATCGGCTGGAACCCCGACCTCAACGACGGCGTGCGGCTCAACATCCGCCCCTTCATGACCGCCGAGGTCTTACGCCACAACAAGAAGCCCAAGCTCAACATCGCTTGGGATAAAGACCGAGGCAAGGACGTCGAAAGCGCACCTTGGTTCAAGAAATTTGAAGGTGACCGCATCAACGACCACCACCTGAAGGTTGCGGACAAGAAGGCCGCCAGGGAGGCGCGCCATGGCTGACTACGAAGGGATGCGGTGGTTCAAGTGCGACTTTCAGGTTCAAACACCTGAGGATGCTGCGCATTGGAGCGATGCAGACACTAGGCTCCCGGAGCCTCGGCGACCATTAGTTGCGCCGGAGCCGGACGCCCAGGGAATCGTTGGGCCCGCCAAACCGGCTGAACGTCGTATGCAGGAGGTGGCCAGGGCCTACTTGCGACGCTGCCACGAGGTTGGCCTGGAGTTGATTGGTGTGACTGACCACAACTTCTCGCAGAAGGCCGACCCACGGGACTGGTTTCTGACGCACCTTGTTGAACAAAACAAGTCCATAGCCAATGAGTTGGGACGAGCACCGCTGCACATACTTCCTGGTTTTGAGGTCGACATTGGGTACCACGTGCTGTGCCTGTTTGAGCCTGCGAAGAAGGCCAGTCACGTTTGGCGAGTGAACAGGCTACTGTGCAAGTTGGGTTTGGATGAGAACGAACGCGTGCGGGACGGCCGCCTCATGCCACTTCGGCGCAACAACGTGACCGTGAGCCTGAAAGAGCTCATCGAACTGGTGCAAGACCAGCATAAGGGCATCGTTATCGCAGCGCATTCAGACCAGAACGATGGGCTCTTGAAGGACCCTCGCCACATTGAGGATTACAAGAACAAGAAGCTTCTGGCCTTAGAGGTGACTGCCAATCCACCCGCACAGCGGTTCCTAGACATCATTGAAGGCCGGAACCGTGCTTGGGCACGGCATGACTGTCATCCGGCCTATGTGATGTCGTCGGACGCAAAGTCTCTTCGTCAAGACGCCAATGGCAAGCCCATCGCCAACTCGCTGGGCTACAGGTACACCTGGCTCAAGATGTCCAAGCCTTCCATCGAGGCGCTTCGACAGGCCTTTCTCGACCCCTCGTCACGAATTCAGCTTCTGGGTACCCGCCCCAGCGATGCGCTGGTGCACCCGCGCATCACGAAAGTTGCGGTGCGGGGAGCAAAGTTTCTGGAAGACCAAGAGGTTAGCTTTTCAGAGAGTTTCAACTGTGTCATTGGGGGGCGCGGCAGCGGTAAATCATCGTTATTGGAATACCTAAGGTTTGCAATCGGTTTGGAAGAGCCGGCCGCCAAAGCCGAAGAAGACGACACGTCTCTGCAGCGCAAGCGAAAACAACTGAAGGACTCGCTCACGCCTGGCTCGGAGCTGCGGGTCGGCTTTGAAGTGGGCAATGGTGTCGCAGACACCCTGGTCTATGCGCCCGGAAAACCTGCCGGGCAACAACGATGGTTGGAGGGACGCGACGTAGCAGACCTGAATACCGTACTCAGGCAGCTCCAACTTCAGTTCTTCAGCCAGGGCGAACTCAGCCGCATGACCAGTGGTGTTCAGGGGCAGGCGCAAGTCCTCGCCCTCATCGATAGCGCTTGTGGTTCCCCTCTGCTGGAGCTCAAAGCTTCTGAGCGCGACCTCAAGGCCCAACTCAAGTCGCTGTTCCAGAGCACTCGCGACGCTGCCCGACTTCAAGCCGAAATTGCCGAGGCGAAGCAGGAGTCTGTTGAGCTAGAGCGGCAGTTGAAGGCACGTGAGGCTGTTCTCGAGGACTCTCAGCAAAACCAGCTATCGTTGGAAGCACGCCGCTACCTCGACCGCATGAGTGCGTCAAGCGCGCCTATCACCGAAAAGGTGAGCCAGGTGCTGCAGGAACTGGCTGAGCCGATGGAGGCGTCGCCCGCCAACGCAGACCAGTGGCCAAATGCCCAGTGGTTCAGTGACACGGCTAGACGTGTGCAGCAAGCACGCACCGACCTCGCGACCGCAATTGGTAAGGCCATGGAGGACTACCAGCTCGTATTGGCCGCCAGCGTTGGTAAGGATGCCATTCAGGGTACCTTGGATGCCATCAGCGTGGTGCAAGAGAAGTTCCGAGCGGCATGTGTTGAACGCGGAATCCGCGAAGACGACATAGCGCGGATGCAAGACCTGGAAGAGAAGCGCCAGGCGAAGCTGGCGCTCGTAGAGGAGCGGCAGAAACGGTTGGCCGAGGTGGAAGCGGAAGCCAACAAGCTCCCAAAGGTTCTTGGTGAACTCCACGATGTTTGGAAGGCGCAGTTCGATGCACGGAGCGTAACCGCAGCGGCCATTCAAGATGCTGTAGCTTCGCAGACAGTTCGACTGACCACTTCATACATGTCCGATGAGTCATCTTTCAGGGCTTCCTGGGGTCGCCTCTCACCAGTGGACAAGCGGGGCAAGCTGGCTCGCCGTTGGGACGAAATTGGCGACAGCGTTTTTCGAACGTACTTGCAGAGCGGCGAGCCGTCGCCCTGGGAGACTGTGGAGGCTGCGGTTGAGGACCCTCTGTATCTGCCAATCCTTCTGACGCCTGGGTTCGAAGACCTTCATTTGCCACTTCGTGGCCATCTCGACAACGACAACGTGCGGGCGCTTTGGGAAGACGTTCGCCTTACCCGAGTCAGCGATGGCATTGAAGTCGAACTCTTGCGAGAAGACGGTTCGGTGGCGGGCGCAATGAGTGGTGCCCTATCGGAGGGTCAGCGCAACACGGTTCTTTTGAACCTGATGCTCGCTCGCGGCGAAGGCCCCATCGTCATTGACCAGCCCGAGGACGAACTCGATTCGAGTTTCATCTATCGGACCCTGGTGCGAGACCTGCGAGCAGCGAAGAGCAAGCGACAACTGATAGTTGCCACACACAACGCCAACCTACCTGTCAACGCAGACGCCGAGCAGATTTATGCCCTCGAGGCACGAGACGGCCGGGGAAAGCTGCGCGCACAAGGAGGGCTTGACCGCAAACGCGTCGCTGAGGCTGTGTTGGACATCATGGAGGGGTCTGAGCAGGCCTTTAAGCAGCGCAGCGAAAAGTACCACTTCTGACCAATCTCGCCATCTTCGGAAACAAACAATGACCAAGAAAATCAGTGGAGCTGAGTATCCACTCGCCAAAATCTTCAGTTCAGACTTTGACTACGTCATTCCTTCCTATCAGCGTCCATATGCCTGGACTGAAGTGCAGGCTAGCGAGTTGTTTGGGGACCTCTACGACTTTTTTTCAAAAGAAAAAGACGAAACTTACTTTCTGGGCAGCATCGTGCTCATCAAGGAGGAAGGAAAGCCACTCTCCGAAGTCATTGACGGCCAACAGCGCCTGACGACCTTGACTATCCTGTTGGCCGCATTGACGGCTCAGTTTTCTGGCGACCTTCGTACCGACTTTGAGAGCTACTTGCGTGAGCCTGGACGAGCATCACAAGGCCTTAAGCCCAAGCCTCGGTTGGCCCTCCGTGAGCGCGATATGCAGTTCTTTGCAGACTACGTCCAAGGGTTGAAGCTGTCTGAACTCGTTGCACTCGACCCAGTTCGACTTGACAACGAATCTCAGCGCAACATTCGCCGAAACGCAGAGGTTTTTTTACAGCGCCTTCAGACCGTCTTCAAAGGGAGCACTGCGCAACTCTGCGACTTCGGCGCTTTCATTGTTCAGCGTTGTTTCTTGGTTGCCGTCTCGACTCCGAGTGAGCAGTCGGCCTTCAGGGTGTTCTCGGTACTGAACAGTCGAGGACTGGACTTGTTGCCAACTGACATCATCAAGTCAGGGGTCATTGGGGCGGTGGCGCCAGAGTTGCGCGACGAATACAATGAGATTTGGGAAGAGCTCGAGGTCAAGACTGGTCGTGACGGGTTTGCCGAGGTGTTCGGACATATCCGCATGATTTACGCAAAGGACAAAGCGCGTCGAGCGTTGCTTGAGGAATTTCCGGAGCGTGTAATCAAGAAGGTGGACTCGGCTGAGAGCCTTGTGAAAAGCGTTATCGAGCCATTCACACAGGCGTATTTGGTTGCCAAGAACTGCACCTACCAAGCCACGTCCAAAGCTGAGGACGTGAATACGTCCTTGGGTTGGCTGAATCGCATTGACAACTCCGACTGGCTTCCGTGCGCGATGAAGTTCCTAGCAGCGCATCCAGCCGACAGCGAATACACGAAGTGGTTCTTTGAGCGTCTGGAGCGTCTGGCCTCTTACATGTACGTCTGCGCGATAGATGTGAACAATCGAATCGAGCGATACGCACGCGTGTTGACTGCAATGGAAGGAGAGCACTCTACGGTACACCCCGTGTCAGCAATAGAGCTGGCAGATGACGAGAAGCGCGAATTTGTCGACGTCTTGCAGGGGGACATCTACTCGATGATGGCCCGTCGCCGGAATTTCCTCATCCTTCGATTGGATGCTTTTCTCTCTGATGGTGCGGCTAAGTACGACCCCTCGCTCCTCACACTCGAGCATGTGCTTCCGCAGACTGTCGCCCCTGGTTCGCAATGGGCCAAATGGTGGCCAAGTGTTGCCGACCAAATGCGTTGGGTGCACAGGCTTGCCAACCTTGTCCCGCTCAATCGACGACGAAACTCTCAAGCTCAGAATTTTGACTTCGACAAGAAGAAGACGGCGTACTTTGCTGGCAAGAAAGGCGTGTCTTCTTATGTGTTGACTACACAGGTGTTGCAGAAGGCAACCTGGACGCCTGCCGACGTGCAGTCCCGTCAGGGCGATTTGATAGACGTCTTGCGCAAGCAGTGGCGACTCGAAGCTTAAAGAATCAAACGCTGTGACATAAGGGCGCGGGGCAATGGAAGTTCGACTCATAGAGAAAGCTGGTGTGCCGGCATCGGAAATCGACGCGCAGCAGAAGATACAGAAAGCGTTCGACGCTGCTGTGTTTAGCAAAGGTTGGCGAGGGTATGCGTCGTTCAAGCTCCCGCGTGGAGGTCCTGGTGCAGGTGATGACGACTTCGACCTAGTGTTGGTTACGCACACGCACATCGTTGTCATTGAGCTGAAGAACTGGCGGGGGGAGACACTGACTGCCAGAGGTGGAAACTGGTACGTTGATGGCCAACCTCGCGGTCGGTCACCAGTGCCACTGGTCAACCTGAAGGCTAAGCGATTGGGTACAACGCTGAATACTCGGGTGGGTCCGGCCAAGACACCTCTGGTCTTGTCCTTCGTTGTATTGACTGGAAGCATCACTGAACTTGACCTCTCAGAGGAACCCAGAGAGGCGGAGTCAGTGCTCTTCTTGAGCGAGCTGCTGGAATGGACAAATGAGGCTGAGTACAGAAAATTTGTCAATCGCCCTGCTCGCATCAATCCATTGGTCTTTCTGAATGCCTATGACTTGTTCTTTGAAGGGCAAAAGGGGCGCCCAGCAGGCTTCAACATTCACGGTTACCGCCCTGACCCACAGCCACTCTGGGAGCACCCGAGAAAGCTATATGCGGAGTTTCGTGCCAAGGAAAAGCAAGACCCAGACAAGCTAGCGTTGCTCCGTCAATGGGACTTTGGAGCTCTGGGCAGTCAACTAATTGGGGAAGGCGAGCGTGCCTTTATCGGTCTTCGTGAGCAGCGCGTTTTCGAGCACGTGGAGCCCCGAAATGAGGAGCTTGCTCGGAGCCTCTTGCGACCTATCGCACGGTTGTCTGAGACAGACGTTACGCGTGACTTTGCAGAGCTCTACGCATTGCCCCCAAAGGTCACGCGCTTGAGTGAGTTTGTTAACTCGGGACTTTCGAAGCTAACGCCATCTGAGCGTGTCGTACTGGTCAAGGCGATGTTGCAGCGTTTTGCTGACCTGCATGACCTCAATGTGGCTCATAGAGATGTTGGTGCTCATTGCCTGTGGGTTGAACGGCCTGCAAAAGTGGTTCTATCGGGTTTTCCGGCGGCTTACTACCCCACCATGGCTACCATGGGCACCTTTCGCGAACAGGTGCAGGTGGAACGGTCAAACTTGCCTGAAGACTCGGTGCCTTCCGAAGGAGCCACGCCATTTCGTCGTGACGTCTACCTACTCGGTGTCTTGACGCACTTAATGCTTCATGGCGAACGTCCACCACGAGTCGGTGGTCACTACGTCTGGGAAGCGCGAAAATCGGACGCATACGAAGGTGCCTTTGATGCTGTGCTTGTTCGGGCATTGAGCGCGGAACCCAAGCTTCGATTCGAGACGGCCAGAGAAATGCTGGAAGCCTTGAACGAAGCCTCCAAGAAGGAAAGTGAGCAGGTCATTGACCTTGCAGCATTCGACGTTCATCGTGCAAAGACGCGTGTACGCGACTACCCAGAAGAAGCCCACCCCCTTACAGATGATGATGACCTTTTGGCCTTTCGGAGCTCGTTTGAAGGTCAAGCAGTTTTGGTCAAGGAGTGGCACGGTGTAGAACCCGACCTGAAAAGACCAGACCAAGCAATTCGACTCCTCTCCTTTCTTGAAAGGGCAAGGAATCTACGAGCTGCCGCTTTACCAGGTGTGGCCGCCGTGCTGGATAGTGGTCTGAGTCGACGCAGCTTGCTTGTTGTCCAGCGCTGGGTTGACGGCGAGACGATGGCTCAGTGGATGTCAAGACCGCAGACGCGCGAGACCAGGCTGAGTGTTGCCCGCACGCTTACCGCGACGTTGGCGCAGCTGCATGCCTTTGAATGGCCGCATGGCGACATCAAGCCTGACAACATCGTCATAGACGGGGACGGTAGTCCCGTGTTGGTCGACATGTTGGATTTCCGCAGGTCTTCCAGCGATGTGTATTCCACGGCTTACCTGCCGTCTGACTACAAAACACTTTCACCGCTGGCCAGGGACCGTTGGGCCTTGGCTGTTGTGCTCGACGAACTGTTGTTCAAGGAGCAGACAGCGGACAACCTGTTGGGTTTGGAGCAGGTGCGTGAAGAGGTTCAGCGCCTGCTCACTGAGCGCCAGGTTTCCGCGCTGGAGCCGCTTCAAAGTGCGTTGGACGGTAAGGGTCAGTCCACTGACCTTCCCGATGTGGTCCCGTATGCTGTGACGATTCGCGGCGTCTCAGCAACGGGGGTTCCCGCAGGTGAACTGCAGGGGGACAACGGGTACTTCTACCTCACGATGGAAGACTCACGAAAGCACCCTGGCTCAAAACTTGTCCATTTGACTGGAGCTGGCGCAAGACTGACCGTAGTGTGGAGCCCTCTGGAGCGGCGAGCCTCTTGGGTGATGGTTCGTCCGATTGACCTCACCCAGCTCATCTGGACACAGGACAAGTGTCTAGGGCGGTTTCGCGCCCGACTTTCGGTGACAGACGGTGCCAGGCATGAGGTATCCGAGCTGGAGCCGTCGTTGGAAGAGTGGTGCGAGCAGTTTGGAGACCAGTCGGTTAAGGCTGCGGAGGACGGCCTGCCGGAGAGGGGGGAGCCCTCCCCCGAGTTGCCTGTCTCGGAGCTGGATGTTGATACAGACCGACCAGTGTCATCGAATGAGCAACAGTCCAAAATTGATGTTGAGGAGCTTTGGCAGGCGCTACTCGCAGCCGAGGAAGATTCCTTGCCCATTGCTACGGTGGTAGGGGAGCCTCGGCGCAATCCCCAACGTGAGCATCAGATGCTGGTTCCCTGTTCACTCGATGGTGCTGGCTTCGACCCCGACATTGACGATTTGACTTGGGTCGAGAAGCCAAACGCGGAAGGGCAATGGCGGCGGTGTGGCGACCTAGAGCTCCGGGACACATTTTTGGGCGCGAATGCAGAGCTTGCCATTGAGCGCTGGAGCGGCAAGCCGCCGAAACCTGGCGACAAGCTGCGATTGCGCAGCAACATGGAGAGTGCCTCGTTGACGCGTCGCGCTGCGGCCGTTGAACGCATTCTTCAAGGTCGCTCCGTGGTGCCAGACTTGATGGGTTACTTTCAATCTGCCTGTTCGCAGCCTGTGCCCATGCAGTTCCAGTGTCCCTCCGAGGAAGCGCTCAACGCATACTCTCAGGGTAACAAAAGCCTGAACGAGAGCCAGAGAGAGGCATTTCGCAAGGCGCTGCAGTTCGGCCCCTTGAGTCTTCTGCAGGGGCCGCCCGGTACCGGAAAGACTTGGTTCATCGCTGCACTGCTGCATTACCTGGTGACCAGGGAAGGAGCACGCCGCGTGCTGGTGGTCAGCCAGGCACATGAAGCGGTCAACAACGCCCTGGAGAAGGCGCTGGAGTTGTTCGAGTCGAAGGGTATCGCTTTTGATGCTGTTCGGTTGGGGCACGAATCGGTCGTTTCAGAGACGATTCGGCACCTTCATTCGTCTTCGATTGAGCAGTCGTACAGGGAGCGCTTCAAAGCCGAGTACAAGGAGCGTGTCGTCCGCCTTGCTACGGAGATGGGGCTCCCTTCGGACTTTGCCGCGGCGGCGGTGAGGCTTCACGTCAACGTCGGCCGTTTGGTCGAGCAGATTTCGGCTTTGGTCACTGATGTGCCGGTACCGTCCTCTGGTCGAAAGAAGCCAATTGCACAGGAACATGCGGACGAGGATGTGAGCATCCAGCGAGGTCGTCAGCTAACGGAGGCGCTGCAGGAGGTTTGCAACCGGGACTACCAATACAGCGTGGTAGACGTTCAGCTCGGGGAGGTGATGGACGACCTGTTTGAGCAACTCGTAACCCAATATGAAGTTCAGTCGCCACAGGCTGTTGAACGCCTTCGTCGGTTGCTGAAGATGTCTGATGATTGGCTCAAGACGCTGGGCGAGCCCGCTGCAAATTTCGTCGAATTCCTGGCCAAGTCGCGAACAGTGGTCGCTGGGACGTTGGTGGGGATTGGTCGACGAGCAGCGGGCGTCATCCAGAACATGTACGACTGGGTGGTCATTGACGAGGCGGGGCGTGCAGCGCCAAGCGAGCTGGCTGTTGCGATGCAGACGGGCCGTCGCATTTTGCTGGTGGGGGACCACAAGCAACTGCCACCGACCTTCGACCAAGAAGTTCGACATGCCGTTTCCAAGAAGCTCGGCTATGCCGTCGACTCTTTGGCATTTTCCAGCGACTTTGAGCGGGTTTTCGACTCGCCCTTTGGGCAAACAGTCGGGGCTTCCTTCAAAGAGCAGTACCGGATGGCTCCGGCCATTGGTGAATTGGTGTCAGAGGTCTTCTACGGGAATAATCTTGCGACGGGTAGGGCCTCATCCTGGTTGGACACCAGCCTGCTACCTGTGCAGCTCCGTCATGAAGTGTGTTGGGTCGACACATCGAGTCTCGGCAGGAGCGCAATGGAGAGCAACTCGCCTGACCGAATTGACTGCTGGAACGACACAGAAGCCGGCGTGGTGATGAATGTTCTCAAGTCACTGGTTCTGAGTCCTGGCTTGGTACGTGCACTCAAGGAAGGCTTGCAGCATGGTGAGCCCCTCATCGGCATCATCTGCATGTATTCCAAACAACGTGAAGTGCTGAACCGCCTGAAAAGCGAGGCCCGATGGATTCCCGCGGACCTTCGGCGGTTGGTGAAAATTGACACTGTCGACAGCTATCAGGGCAAGGAGAACCGTATCGTCATTCTGTCAACGGTTCGCAACAACCCACAACAGAATCCAGGGTTCTTGCGACTTCCAAATCGCATCAATGTGGCGATGTCGCGTGCTATGGAGCGTTTGGTGGTGGTGGGGGCGGCGCCAATGTGGCGCGGCAAAAACGCCGGCTTACCACTTGGGCAAGTGCTCAAGAAAATCGAGTCGTTGAGCGAGGCAAACCGAGCCGTCCTCGTGAAGGCACAGGAGTTCCGTTCATGAGCGTCGACCACGCACCGTTCAACCGAATCACCTTTGCTTTGCCGGTTCAGCCTTTCAAGGTGACCGCCTTTATTTCCACGCAGGAACGATTGCCGGCGGTGACAGAGTTCGTGCTCCGGCTTCTTCACACCTGTGGACGTGTGTCGCTGGGAGGCTTCAGGGACTACTTCGGATTCTCCGAGGCTGAAGCCCTCTCTGTCATAGAGTCGTTGAACCGCCAAGGCTACGTCAGCTTGTCGGAGGACGAGCTGACCCTCAGCGAAGAGATGCGTCAACGCTTCGAGTCATCCCCCGACGACTACCCTTGGGTGACAAAGCTCAAGCGACGCACAGATGTCGTACCGTTTGACTTGTTGACGTTCTCTATGCTGGGGCGGGCCGAATTTGCGTTCGCTACTGCGAATTGGGTGAAGCTGAATCCGCCGACGGAACTGGTGGGAAACAGCTTGGAGATGGCACGTCGTGCTTACAGAGAGAGCTTCGCGCGCATTGAGCGAGAGACGGCGCGTTCGCGCGGCGAGGAGCGCGAAAGGTCTTACGGCGTTCATTCGATTGAAAGCGTGGAGGCTCGCAAGCCGGGCTTTGTTCCGTTAACGGTCAGCTTGGAGATTGATGCAAAGAACGTCGTCAGTGCCAAGCTCCCCAACGAGTTTGAAGCTGGTGCCAGTATGCAGTTGTTGAGCGAGTTTCGCGAGCGTGTTGCCGCTTCGTTGGAGGCGAATGCGCAAGTCGAGGGCAATCACTCGGACGAGTTCATAGAGCTATTTGAACTGGACTTTCTCAGGCCGTACGTTGTTGGGCCTGAGCTCAACGCTCACAAATTGGCCGTGGATGTCGAACGCGGCTTGACTTGCCCCAAAGGCGTTCAGCCTTTGTTTGGTTCCTCATACCTCAAGAGGAATCGTGACAGGCTGCTGGCTCACATACATGAAGCCCGTTCTGGCTATAACGGACAGCCGTTGCATCAAGGTTCGTTAGGCTGGCTCGCACCCGACTACGCTCTCTGGGGACGTGGCGAGGACTTCAGACAGTCAGTGGAAGCGTTCCGGAAGGCGCTTAAGACCACCGGCAAGGGAGACGATTTGTACCTGCTTGATAGGGCAGAAGAACGTCAGGAGCCGTCCGTTAGGGGCAAGTATTCGAATACCGGTTTGGTTGAACTGCATTTGTTCAGGCCCTCCGAGTTGGCGAACACTCGCTGGCACTCCTCTCTGGAGGTTCTGCTCTACCCTGGGCGGTTTGCGGCCGTTCTGTTGCATGCTTCGTTGCCAGCGGTGCCAGGAGCGCGAATCCCGTTTGGTTTTGTCTCTACGCAGCCCAAGCACTTGCGATTGACCCACCAGTTGATGTTGGACTCAGCCAATGGCAGTCGGTACTGTGGTCGTTGGTCTCCGAACAAGGAGGCTGGACCGAGTCGGCCGCAGTCGCTTTTCGAGGCATGCTCCTTCCTTGCGTACTCAGATATCCAACCGCGGCCCCCCGTCTGACAGCCACATCATGAACATCAAGTCGAAGCTAGCGGAAGCGCTCCTATCTGCTGCGAGGGTAAACCGCTCACTGATGACCGTTCCCGCTGCGGTGCTCTGGCCGGACCCTGAGCGTCAATGGCTGCATGTAGTCCCGTCTCTTGCCGATTTTGTGCCAGGTCTACTCACGCTCGGTCGATACCAACCTGAGTTGCATCAAGGACCGAGTATCTGGCTGAAGACCGTGATAGCAGGCGGCATTCAACTGTTGAATCCGGGCGTGGTACCGGTCGTGTACTTGCCCGGCGTCAGTAAGGCGGACCTGAGGGCGATTGAATCTTGTCCCAGGGACTTGCAACCGCTCGCCGAACTGCAATACCGAGGTAGCTTCTGGAGTCAGGCCAATGGGAAAGATTGGACCGTTTCTGCGTTTCTGTCGTCCAAGACTGGAGGTTTGGGGTTGGATGTTGCCAATGACAAGGTGACCCATGAGGCACTGCAGCAAGCGCTGGAAGCGGGGGTCTTACTTGACCACTCGGTGGACGAGCTCAAAGGTCGACAAATCAATGCTGAGTGGCTTCTCAGTTTGATGGCACCGAATCCGACACGTGACGTGTTGTTTTGGATGAATAACCCCGCCTCGGCCCGGCACCAATGGGGCGATGTGTTGTGGGATGTTTTTTCTAAGCGCTGCAAGGCAGACTTCGGCTTCGACCCTACTTCTGACGGTGTGCTAACTGCCGCTGAGCGACTGGCCAAGGGCGATGGCAAGTGGGCTGCTGTGACCGAGGTATATAAAGACTCTTTCGCCAGCTTCCCCGGAGTCTTTGGTCTGCTAGCCAAGGTTCAGCCGCCTCAGCTGGGGCTGTTCCCGGACATGGACCCCAATGGCCCCTTGGCCGGCTACCCGCAAGCCAATGAGCAAGGTGAGGCGAGTCTGCGCTACGCGCTGTCTGCCTGCGCGGCCATGGATGCCGCCCAGGCTCGTACTGCCATCGCCACCGCTGAAAAGGAGCACGGCGCACGCCGGGGTTGGTTGTGGTCCCGCATGGGGCATTCGCCCTTGGCTCAATCGCTGGAGCACCTGGCCCGCTTGGCTGAGCTCAGCGCAGCCGTGCCCATCGGCGCCACGCCATCGGAGCTGGCTGCAAGCTACCAGCAGTCCGGGTGGCGTGTGGACGAGGCGGCGACGCTGGCCATGGGCTCCGTGCATACCAAGGCAGACACAGACGCTGTCGGCGCCGCAGTGCGCGCCGTCTACCTGCCCTGGCTTGAAGAAGCGGCCAAGCGACTACAGGACGCGGTGAAGAAAGTTGGGGGCATGCCTTCGCTGCAGGCGGCATCGGACGCAGCAGCTGATTCGGGCACATGCACGGTGTTCGTGGATGGCCTGCGGTACGACGTCGCCCAGCGGTTGCGTGCCAAGCTTGACGGGCTGGGCACCACCACGTTGGCGGCCCGTTGGACGAGCATGCCGTCGGTCACAGCTTCCGGCAAGGCTTGGTGCTCTCCGGTGGCGGGGCAGGTCTCCGGCAGGGCTGAAGATGTGGAGTTCGAGCCCCGCGTAGCTGCAGACGGCAAACCGCTCTCTGGCTACAACTTCAGGAAGCTGCTGACCGACAACGGCGTGCAGCCGCTGGACAAGCATGAGACGGGTGACCCGAGCGGACGCGCCTGGACGGAATCGGGCGACCTGGACCACTACGGCCACGAGCACGGTGTTCGTCTCGCCCGTGACGTTGATGCTCAGCTGACAGGGGTGGTCGAACGGGTGCAGGAACTGCGCGACGCAGGGTGGCGCCGGGTGCGTATCGTCACCGACCACGGCTGGCTGCTGGTCCCCGGTGGCTTGCCGAAGACGGAGCTGCTCAAACACCAGGCCGAGACCCGTTGGGGACGCTGCGCCGTCCTCAAGGACACGGCACACGGCACACCGCTGACCTTCGGCTGGGATTGGTGTAAAGATGTCCAAGTGGCGTATGCGCCCGGCGTGTCGTCCTTCGTTGCTGGAGCCGACTACGCGCACGGCGGCCTGAGCCTGCAAGAGTGCCTGGTGCCGGTCTTGGTCCTGATGGTGGCTGCGCCTGCGGCAGCCGCACAGGTCACCATCAAGTCGGTCACTTGGAAAGGCCTGCGCTGCGTGGTCGAGGTAGAAAGCACATCGACCGGCCTGACGGTGGACGTACGGACGAAGCCCGCGCTGGCGACGTCCAGCCTGGTGGCGAGCGTGAAGCCTCTGGAAGGCGGCAAGACCAGCGTGGCGGTGGCTGACGACGACAACCTCGGCTCTGCGGCTGTGGTCGTCATCCTGGCAGCCGATGGTCAGGTGCTGCAGAAGCAGGCGACGACGGTGGGCGGCTGAATGAAGCCAGGCCAGGTGCGAAGCTGTTACCTTGTTACCTGGCATCGAGATAGAGAGCAGCATGGTGGGCGACCGGCTCAAGACAGGTCGCAAATGGATGATTGACGATGGAACTTGATGACTTGGATAGGAAGGCTACCGCTGCCTTCGAAGGCTACGTGGTACGCAAGGACCTTGTGCGGACGTTCAGCCGCCAGTTCCCAGTTCCGACGTACGTCGTTGAATTTCTGCTGGGCCGCTACTGCGCAACGACCGACGAGGCGGAAATCCAGGAGGGTCTGGATATCGTCCAGCGGCAACTGGCGTCGCGGACGGTGAAAGCCGGTGAAGATGAGCTCTTCAAGGCCCGCGCACGCGAGGCCGGTTCCGTGAAGATTATCGATATCGTCACAGCCCGCCTGGACTCCAAGACCGACTCCTACATCGCCACCTTGCCCAGCCTGCGCCTGACGGACGTGCGGCTCACGCCTGAGATGGTCAAGGATAACGAGCGCATGCTCACGGGCGGGTTCTACGCCGAGGTGACCCTGGGCTACGACGCGTCCATCGCGCAGGAGAAAGGCGGACGCCCATTCGGTGTCGAGGCGCTTCGGGCGATTCAGCTCTCAAAGCGCGAGGTGCTGGATGTACTGGCAGAGGGGCGCAAGCACTTCACAACCGCTGAATGGCGTGACCTGCTGCTGCGAAGTGTTGGCTTTGAACCCGAAACCCTGTCAGAGCGAGCCAAAGACGCACTGCTCCTGCGCATGGTGCCGTTCGTGGAGCGCAATTACAACCTGGTCGAACTCGGGCCTCGGGGAACCGGCAAGTCCCACCTGTTCCAGCAGGTGTCGCCCTACGCACACCTCATTTCGGGTGGCAAAGCCACAGTCGCCAAGATGTTCGTGAACAACCAGAACGGTGCACGCGGCTTGGTATGCCAGTACGACGTCGTGTGTTTCGATGAAGTTTCTGGGGTGTCATTCGACTCCAAAGATGGGGTCAACATCATGAAGGGCTACATGGAGAGCGGCGAATTCTCCCGAGGCAAGGAGAGCATCCGCGCTGACGGCTCCATCGTGCTCGTCGGCAACTTCGATGTGGACGTCGAGCACCAGCAACGTATCGGCCACCTCTTCGGGCCGCTGCCACCCGAAATGCGCGATGACACAGCGTTCATGGACCGCATCCATTGCTTTCTACCTGGCTGGGATGTGCCCAAACTCAACCCCGGGCTATTCACTGTGCACTTTGGCCTGGTAAGTGACTTTCTCTCTGAGTGCTTCGCCCAGTTGCGAAATCAAAGCCGAGTCTCGACGCTTCAAGGACGTGTGCGCTGGGGTGGCGCTCTGTCGGGCCGCGACCTCAACGGTGTAAACAAGACCGTGAGCGGGCTGCTGAAGCTGCTCTACCCGGGCTCAGATGCTGTGGTCAGCGAAGAGGACCTGGAGTGGGCGGTGCGACTAGCGTTGGAAGTACGTCGCCGAGTCAAGGAGCAGCAGAAGCGCATCGGTGCTGCCGAGTTCCGCAACACCCATTTCAGCTACACGCTCGGTGCCGAGGGCGTCGAAAAGTTCGTCAGCACGCCGGAGCTACAGAGCCAGGGTGGCATTGGCGATGAGCCGCTGGAGTGTGGGCAGGTCTGGGTGCTGAGCCCAGGCGGTGATGACGAGCACCCTGGTTTGTTTAGGTTGGAGGTCAACGAGGGACCAGGCGGCGGCGTTCGGGTGCTCAACAATCCGGTGCCCGCCGCGTTTAAGGAGTCTATTCGCTGTGCAGAGCAAAACCTGTATGCGCGTGCACAGCAGCTGGTTGGTGACCGCGACCCGCGTTCGCATGAGTTCTCAGTTCAACTTCGTGGATTCGATGCTGCCAAGTCTGGCGCAAAGACTGGCGTGGGTGCCCTCATTGCTCTTTCTAGTGCTTTGCTGAAGAAGTCAATTCGTGGCGGCCTCGTGGTCGTCGGTGAGGTGACGCTCGGGGGCACCATCGAACCAGTGCACAACGCTGTGACGTTGGCAGAAATTGCAGTGGAAAAGAGCGCAAAAGCGTTACTGCTCCCGGTATCCTGCCGTCGTCAGTTGTTCGACCTGTCTGACGAGATGGCAACTAAGCTGGACATCGAGTTCTACCAAGATGGGCGGGATGCGTTGCTCAAAGCGCTGGCAGAATAACTACAGAATGATAATCTGTGTGGTATAAAAAACTCTCGAGGAAACCACCATGGTCCTGTCATTTAAAAAAGCATATCTGGCGGCTGAAAAGGCATTGACTACACCGTGTGGGGTCGATGCATCAAAGATACCCCATGATAGTTTTACCCGGGAGGCAGAGGCCACACCGTCAAGTCTGAGTAATGCGCCAGATTTAGACAGCGTAGAGCGTACCGCAAACCATGAAGCGTTTGGGGATGCCAGCGATATAAATAGTGCGCACTTCAATGAAAGTCGTCCGAAAATTGAGGCCGATTATGAAGAAGGAACGCTCCAGGTTCCTCATTTGGGGATAACATTAAGAGTTTTACTCGCCGCCGCGTCAAATGCCTGTGAAGGAAAAAAGATAAAGCGAAATTGGAATTTATGGTACAACAATGCCAAGATTGGAACGGTTCGAATAAAGACTCAGGACTAGCTTAACTGACTCAGCGCGTTTGGTCAGTTGCCGCCAACTCGGGCCCGACAACAACTAATGCTAAAGTTTTCAAAAAACTTTCCCAAAGTCTACCCATGAGTTTTGGCTCAATACAATGCAGTTGCATGGGTGAAAACCAAAATTGTTTTCGATGCTGGGGCACAGGGCTACTTGAGTCAAAATCCACGCCGGCGGATGTGGCGCCGACTAGGAGGTCAAAAAATTCCATTTCAACAGCAACACCTCGATTTGTAAAATGTCCAGAGTGTGGTGCAGCGGTAATTAAACTCCAAAGACACTTGCGAAGGATGCATGATGTTGATTTAAATGCCCCTACGGTTGTGGACAACCGATATTGTGAAAACCTCCCCGGTCTTGTTAAAGCATCAGAAGTATGCGCAGACTGCGGAGCCACCGTAAAAAACCTTCAAAGGCATATCCGAAAAACTGGGCACATGAATAAACTGCCCTTAGTGTCTTCTGATTCAGTGCGGCCGACGGGGAATTATGGGCTTACTTCTAAGGCCATGTTTCAATGCCAATCTTGCAATCTTGTACTACCGAACCAAACTCTGCTCATCTCCCATGTAATTGGTGCTCACGGGAAAAAGGCAATGACAAAAATGCTTCGAAAAGCAAGTCAGCCGGCTTTCTCCAAGAAGGAGAAAAATCAATTTGACACGACGGAAATCCAAAAAGTATTTCATGTCGCCAATGACAAAGATGCGACCAAGGGATGGGGGCACGCTTACCGAGATAACGGACAATTTGGTTCATATCCTTTGTATGATGCGATGGATGATGAGTCCGAACCCTGATTGAGAATTCAGTTCAAAAAATGGCCTGATGTCGTCGAGAGTTGAGGCCAGGGACTTGGTCTTTGTGGGCATAGGTGGTTGCCACCCTCAAAAATATTGAACCTAGCGCCAATGCAAAGGCAGATGTCAGCCTCTTCGAGGCAAAAACAAAACACTCAGGCAGAGTCAACAAAAGTTTCAGTAGCTCACTCTGTGAGCTACTGACAAGGCAACACTCTGGGCAATGCACTCGTTCAGCGCGGCGCGAATCCCCATGTCGAGCGTCAAACATAAAGAATGCTCCGTATTCGACGGGTTATCAGCAATTTTTCGACTACTTCTGCTGAGCGCACGAGCCACTGAGATACATTTCTGTCACTTTTTTACGTTGGAAAACCATGGACGATATCGAAGTCTTCGTTTTGTTGGCAGCGGTGCTGGTAGTCGCAGTGCTTCAGGTTGTGCTCTTGCTTCGCAAGGTGGCGTTCGAGACGCCTGCAGACTTGAACGCCAGGCTGGCCATCGTTGAGCAGAACATGCAGGGACTCGTTCAGTCGACAGCGAGAAGCGAGGCATCTGGAGAACGCATTGAACAGCAACTCCGCGTGTTCACGGAAACCACGGCACAAGGTTTTGAGGTGTCGCGCCGTACGCTGGACGAGAAGTTGGACAAAACAATCGAGGAGTCCCGAAGCGGCCGTGTTGAGCTGATGTCCTCTTTCCGTGACTTTGAAGGCAAGCTGGAACTGCGCTTCAACTCGTTCGAGGTAACCATCTCAAATCGTCTGGCTGATATCCAGAAGACCACCAATGAAAGCCTGGACGCCATCCGACAAGCGTTGGACGGAAAACTGTCGCAGACGATGGAGGATGCTCGAAGTGGGCGTGCGGAGTTGACGGCTGCCTTCCTGGCGCTTGAGCAAAAACTTGAGCTTCGTATCGGCGGATTTGATTCGTCCATGACCGGGCGCTTTGAGTCACTGCAACAAGCCCTCCAAGGCCGCCTGGATGACGCGGGCAAAGCTCAGATGGCGCAGTTTGCGCAAGCACAGTCTGATGCTGCGCAGGCACGTACTGAACTGGCCAACACCTTGGTCCAGTTCCGTACCGACCTGACCAACACGCTGAACAATTTGTCCGCGGAGACTCTCGCGTCGCGGACGGCCTTGGCGCAGAGTTCCATTGCATTCGAGAAACAGATACACGACCGCTTTGAAGCGCTTTCCAACGCGACCAAAGGCACGCTGGACTCTCTCAAAAGCGACATCGGAACCCAGCTCGGTGTGATGTCCACGGCCCTGAAAGACCAACTGGAAGGCAACGGCAATCAAATTCACAAGCAGTTCACCTCACTGCAGGACGCAGTGGGTCAGCAATTGAAAGTTATGGCCCAAGGCTCCCATCAGAGCTCTGAGCAGCTGCGCTCCGCTCTGAACGAGCGCCTAGCGGCCATCCAGGCTGACAACACCGCAAAGCTCGAGGAGATGCGTCGCACTGTCGACGAGAAGCTGCACGCAACCCTCGAGCAACGACTGGGGGATTCCTTCAAACTGGTGAGCGACAGGCTCGAACAGGTCCATGCGGGACTGGGTGAAATGAAGAACCTGGCCGGTAGCGTGGGAGACTTGAAGCGGGTCATGACCAACGTGCGTACACGGGGAACTTGGGGTGAGGTGCAGCTGGGCGCCATCATCGAGAGCCTGCTCACTGCGGAGCAGTACGACAAAAACGTGAAGACGGTTCCTGGCAGCAATGACCTTGTTGAGTTCGCCATCAAGATGCCGGGCAAGGGTGACGAGCAAACGGTCTGGTTGCCGATTGACTCCAAGTATCCCGTCGAACACTATCAGCGGCTCATTGATGCCCATGACGCCATGGACAAGTCGCTCGTGCTGCAGGCCACCACGGCATTCGAGACGTCGATTCGGCAAGAGGCCAAGAAGATTTCCACGAAATACGTCAGCCCGCCCCACACAACTGATTTCGCCATCCTGTTTGTGCCAACTGAAGGCTTGTTTGCAGAGGTTTGCCGCGTGCCTGGCATGGTGGAGGCACTGCAAAACGAGTACAGGGTTGTTGTCGCTGGTCCGACCACACTTTCCGCGATGCTCAACAGCCTGCGCCTCGGTTTCAGGACGTTGGCCATCGAAAAGAGGTCGTCCGAGGTCTGGGGCATCCTGTCCAACGTGAAGACAGAGTTTCGGAAGTTTGGCGAAATTGTTGACTCCACCAAAAAGTCTATCGACGCTGCGGCCAAAAAGTTTGATGACATTGGCACTCGCACGCGGGCCATCGAGAGGAAATTGCGTGGGGTCGAGGACCTGCCCAACGCAGCGGCGTCTGAAGCCCTGCTGGCAACAGGCGTCATCGCCGTGGATGGCGACGATACGGACGACTGACATCCACAACCAGGGTGGGCAGCCCTTGAAGAGCTCGCCCACGTCCGGGATAGCTTTTTTCTGACGTCAAGTCACTCCTCCTAGCCTATGCAAAAAAATGGTGCTGCGCTTCGCTATTCCGCCTCTGACCTGGTCAATTTCGCCGCCTGCAGGCACCTGACTCGGCTGGACCTTGTGAACCTTGAGACACCGCTGCCCAAGGCAGAAGACTCAGAGGAGATGGCGCTCATTCAAGACAAGGGATTTGCGCACGAGGCTAAATACTGGGAGCACCTCAAGGCAGAGAATCCTCGCGTTGCGGACCTCTCGCAGGTTGGCACCAATGATGGCGAACGCTTTGCCGCCACGAAAAGCGCACTGGTCGATGGTGCCGCTGTCGTCTTTCAGGCGACGCTGTTGAATGACCCCTGGGTCGGCCATGCCGACTTTCTTGTTCGGGTGGACAGTCCTTCAGCCCTTGGGTCCTACAGCTACGAGGTGTCGGACACAAAACTCGCGCGAAGCAGCCGGGCTAAGTTCTTGTTGCAACTGTGCCTCTACTCCGAGATGCTGGGGGAGGTTCAAGGCGTGATGCCCGTGCACATGCACGTTGTGCTGGGTGACGGGCGCAAGGAGACTTTTCTTGTCGCTGACTATCTGCGGTACTTCCGTCGTCTGAAAGCCAGGTTTTTGGACTGGGTCGCGTTGGGCAATCCCGCAAGCTACCCCGAAAAAGTCGAGCGCTGTGGCCAGTGCCGTTGGCGCGACATCTGCGCAGAACGGTGGGAACAAGACGACCACCTGAATCGAGTGGCGAATATCTCGAAGACTCAAATCGTCCGACTGCGTGCGGCTGGCGTCCATACGCTAAACCAACTCGCCGGCGTGTCGACCGGACTGGGCATGCCCAGGATGCAAACGGACACCTTGCAGCGCCTGGCGCATCAGGCGCGACTGCAACAACAGTCCGTGCGCACCGGGCAACCCGTGTTTGAGTTGCTCCCCCTGCGTGACAGCAAGGGCTTCGCACGGTTGCCCGCCCCAGAAACAGGTGACTTGTTCTTCGACATGGAGGGAGACCCCATGACCGAAGGCGGGCTGGAATATCTGTTTGGCCTGTATTTCTTTGAGGATGGCAAACCCATTTTCAAGACCTTTTGGGCGCATGACCGCAGGCAGGAGCAACAGTCGTTCGAAGCGTTCATCGACTTTGTGACAGCGCACCTGCGCAGCTATCCAGCGGCGCACATCTATCACTACGCACCCTATGAGACAACCGCGCTCAAACGCCTCATGTCCCTGCACGGCACCCGCGAAGCCGAGGTGGACGAATTGTTGCGACGAGCGAAACTGGTGGACCTCTATGCCGTGGTGCGCGAGGCCATCCGTGTCGGTGAACCCAGCTATTCCATCAAGGCGATAGAACGGTTCTACAGCAGCAAGCAGCGAGCCGGAGACGTCAAGACAGCGGGTGCCAGCGTTGTTTTCTACGAGAAGTGGAAAACCAGCGGCGACCCTGCCATCTTGCAGGCCATTGCGGATTACAACGAAGACGATGTGCGTAGCACCTACGAGCTGCGCCAATGGTTGATTTCAATCCGGCCGGATGGCGCGTCTTGGCATGGGCAGTCTGCTGCGGGAGCGGCGGAGTCAGTCCCTGCAACTACACCCAGCGATGCAGCTCTGGCCGCGGCTGAAGCGATGGAGCAGTTTCGCATTCAGCTGTTGGATGGCCTTCCGGCTGACCGGCTTGGTTGGAGCTCGGAAGACCAACTCAAAGAGCTGTTGTTTTACCTGCTGGGGTTTCATCGCCGAGTCGAGAAGCCTGTTTGGTGGGCGCTCTTTGCACGCAAGGAAGCGTCGGAGGATGACTTGCTCGAAGACCTTGAGGCGATTGCAGGCCTTATCCCCACTCGCGAACCAGAGGAACAGGGGGAACACCTGCGCTACTGGTACCGGTTTCCCGAGCAAGAAACCAAACTCAAGACGGGTGACAACTGCACTCTGACGTTCAACATGGAGGAGGTGTTTGAACTCGAGGTTGACGAGGACCGCAAAGAGGTCACTTTTTGTCGCAAATGCGAAGCGGCCTGGCAGGAACCGATTCCGGCGCACGGTGTTGCCCTGGGTACGGGCCTGCCCATCAACGTGAAGGGCATTGTTGGGGCGGTACGTCGCTTCGTGACCGAGTACCTTGCTGGCCAAGGAAAGTTCGCGGCAGGATTGGCATTGTTGCGCCGAGAGTTTCCACGCGTTGTTGGCGTCGAAGCCGGCCAGCATCTGCTGGCCCCTGGAGAGGATTTGCTTGACGGGTGCATCCGGGTGGTCTCTGGCCTGAATGACAGCTGCCTGTTCATTCAAGGCCCACCAGGGGCAGGTAAGACCTACACCGGCTCCCATGTCATTGTTGAATTGCTCAGGGCCGGTAAAAGGGTCGCCGTGACTTCCAACAGTCACAAGGCCATCAACAACCTGCTGCAAGGGGTTGAAAAGGTTGCGATTCAGCAGGGGGTCGAGTTCCAAGGGGCGAAGAAGTCCACCTCGATAGAGTCCCAGATTCAGGGGCGCTTCATTCGAGACGAATCGAACACCCAGACCTTGATTCGAGGCGTCGACAAACTTCAGTTGGTTGCCGGTACCGCATGGGTGTTTTCTTCCCCCAAGCTTGAGGCCAAGTTCGACTACCTGTTCGTTGACGAGGCGGGGCAGGTGGCACTGGCCAACCTGGTCGCGATGTCCACCTGCGCGAAAAACATCGTTCTCCTTGGGGACCAGATGCAACTGGGTCAACCCATTCAGGGCGTGCATCCAGGCGAGTCAGGCCTGTCGACATTGGAATACCTGCTCCAGGGTGAATCCACGATTGCAGACTCTCGTGGGGTGTTTCTCAAGGATACGTGGCGCATGCATCCTGATGTCTGCCGCTTCATTTCCGATGCTGTGTATTCGGGGCGACTTGAGCCTGAGAAAGACAACGCCCGACAGCAGCTTCTCCTGCCCAAATACGCCCACCCTGCGCTGAAGCCAACAGGAATTACGTTCGTCGAAGCGAAACATGAGGGGTGTTCCCAGCGCAGCGACGAAGAGGCGGACTTGATACTGGAAATCTTCAAGAACCTGATGAGCTCACGCTACGTCGACCGAAAAGGCGTAGAGCATCCCATGACCGTCGAGAACATCCTCGTAGTTGCACCCTACAACCTGCAGGTCAATCGCCTCAAGCAGGTGTTGCCGCCCGGTGCGCGAGTGGGTACGGTAGACAAATTTCAAGGCCAGGAAGCGGAAGCTGTGCTCGTGTCTATGACAACGTCGAGCGGCGAGTACCTGCCGCGTGACATCGACTTTTTGTACAGCAAGAACCGCTTGAACGTTGCGATTTCCAGGGCGAGGTGCTGGGCTGGCGTTGTCGCAAGTCCAGCGCTCCTGGAGGTCAACGTCAGCTCACCCGTTCAGATGGCGTTGGTGAACACGCTTTGCTGGGTCGAGGAGTACAGCAAAGAAGAGAAACAGCTATGACCACAGGAGTAAAAATGGACCACGGACTTCAAGCAATTTCGTTTTCGATTGAATCAGACGCATGGCTGCGGGAAAACAACTCTTACATGACGATTCCCGCCAACCTGAAATCTTTGTTTCCCGACGATTGCTTCATCCCACGAGGTACGGGGAAGGCGAATGCATCCCGCCTGCAGGACAGTGGCATCTCCCTTGTTTACCAAGGCGACAGTGAGCCGATTCAGTGCTTCATGGAGGTGAGAGCCAGTGGCAACTTTCGCCCATCGTCGAGGGGGCATATCCGCAGATTTTATGCGCGAACCTCTCCCGTCCCTGGTGACACCATCGTGTTTCGCCAGACGTCAACACGGACCTATGCAGTGTCTCTGCTCAAGCGAGGTAGCTAACCATCGACCCTAAAACAGAGGCGTTGGTTACCAACCTTATCGAGGTGTTGATATGAATTTAGCTGACCTTCGAGTCGTTACCTGGAACTGCGCTGGAGCACTCCGCAATAAGTGGCATGCGTTAGAGCAGTTTGACGCGGATTTGCTCGTGATTCAAGAATGCGAAGACCCAGCTCAGGCAAAAGACGCTCGTTACCTTGACTGGGCCGGGGATTACCTTTGGGAGGGGGATACGAAAAACAAGGGGATTGGGGTTTTTGCACGTAAGGGAGTGCGCCTAGAACGGGAGCCCGTTGACGTCAAAGAGCTTAAGTTTTTTTTGCCATGCCGTATCAACGGTGACTGGCCATTGCTTGCGACCTGGACGGCAGCGGCGGACTCAGGTTGAACCGCCCCGGCTTTCAAGGAGGCCAGTTGGTTTAAGTTGACATCTCTGCCGAGGTGTTGCTGTTGGCGAGTTGCCTCCAGTAGTTTGCCTCAGCTTCTGCCGGAGGGATGCCCCCAATCGACGTGAGCAGTCGGACGTGGTTGAACCAGTGCACCCACTGCAAGGTGGCCAGCTCCACGGATTCCCTGGTCTTCCAGGGTCCCCGGCGGTGAATCAGCTCGGCCTTGTACAGCCCGTTGATGGTCTCGGCCAGCGCGTTGTCGTAGCTGTCGCCCCGACTGCCCACCGAGGGCTGTATTCCCGCCTGGTCCAGACGTTCGGTGTAGCGTATGGAAACGTACTGACTGCCCCTGTCGGAATGGTGCGTCAAGGCATGGGCTGCTGGCTGGCGGTCGTACAAGGCCTGTTCCAGCGCATCCAGCACGAAGTCCGTGTGCATGCTGCGGCTGACCCGCCAGCCCACGATGCGCCGAGCGTACACGTCCACCACGAAGGCCACGTACAGCCAGCCCTGCCAGGTGGAGACGTAGGTGAAATCCGACACCCACAGCTCGTTGGGCCGGCTGGCATGGAAGTGCCGGTTGACATGGTCCAACGGGCACGGTGCCGATGTGTCCGGCACGGTGGTGCGCACCGTCTTGCCACGGCGTGCCCCTTGCAAGCCCATGGCACGCATCAGTCGCTCGACCGTGCAGCGCGCCACCCGAATGCCCTCGCGGTTCATCTGCAGCCAGACCTTATCGGCTCCGTAGACCTGCCAGTTGGCGTGCCACACGCGCTGGATGTCGGCCTTCAAGCCCTCGTCACGCTGGGCGCGTTCACTGCGCAGTTGCGGGTTGCGTTGCCGGGCTGCGTGGCGCCAGTAACACGACGGGGCCATCTGCAGCACCCGGCAGATGGGCTCGACCCCGTAATCATCACGGTGGCGGTCGATGTAGGCCTTCACGACTTCAATCGGCGGTCGAGCTCCGCCTGCGCGAAAAACGCGCTGGCCGTCTTCAGGATGTCATTGGCCCGGCGCAGCTCTTTGACCTCACGTTCCAGCTCCTTGATGCGCTGAGCTTCTGACGTAGTGGTGCCGGGGCGCTGGCCGCTGTCGACCTCGGCCTTCTTGACCCAGTCGTTCAAGGTCTGCGGCACGCAGCCCATCTTGGGCGCAATCGATTCAATGGCTGCCCACAGCGATGGGTAGTCGGCTCGGTGCTCCTGCACCAGGCGCACGGCGCGCTCGCGCACTTCCGGGGAGAACTTCGGTGATTTGTTCATGGCTCCATCTTCTCAAGAGTTGGAGCCTCCTCAAAACCCGGGGCGGTTCAGGTGCATACAGATACATCGGACAACTCTGGTTGCTACTGCAGTCCAACCAGGAGTTTCTGAATCATCGCTACGGGATGGTTGTCGGTGACCTCAACAGCAATAGTCAATGGGACAAGCAGCATCGGGGTTGTTGCCACAGTGATGTTGTTCACGAACTCTCCAAACTTGGTCTTGAGAGTGCATATCACCGTTATTTTGGAGAAGCTCAGGGAGAGGAGACGACACCTACGTTCTTCCTGCAGCGCAACCGGGCCAAGAGCTTTCATATTGACTATGCGTTTCTTGGCAAGCACTGGTCTGCAAAGCGATGTGAGGTCGGCTCGGTAGATAGTTGGATTTCGCTTTCTGACCACATGCCGCTTTCACTACATCTCAGTACGGAAGATGCAGAGGACTTTGGAGTAGCCTAAGACGTTAAGCATGTTGACCAGTGGCAACTTTCGGCCGTCATCGAGAGGGCATATTCGCGGCCTTCATGCGCGAACCTCTCCCGTCCCTGGTGACGCCCTCGTGTTTCGCCAAACGGCCGCGAGGACATGCGAGGTGTCTCTCTTGAAGTGGGGTGGTTCAGAAGTTGTTTGAGTGGTTGGGCCAATCGCGGCGTGCGGTCAAACAAGATTCCACGCGCGCTGCGGATAGCTCTCTAGTAGGCCATTCTCCACCCCCAAGCTGGCGTTGCCCTGACCGCGTCTGAGCCATCCTCGGCATCTTTTCACGTGTGACTATGTTGACCGGAAGTTACCAGTGCAGCAGGAACGAATCCGGCGGAGAACGCACTGACGATTGATGCTGGCGTCAGCACAGATACGGTGGCGTCGTCCGCCAGTTTCTCGGGCTCACCGTAGCCGGAAAAACTCCACCGGTGATAGCCTGACCGTCCAACGAGGTACGCTGCACTGTCTATGCTGAACATGGTTCCTAGAGGCAGCTCGCTCAAAGTTGCCGCATAGGACCGTTTTCCACCACCGCGCTGCGCTCGTTCGTTATGGAGAACTTTGTCGATTTCGGACATGGCAATGTGCTGGCCGGCACCAGCTGTCCCGACGTTAGCGCGAATCCAGGCCTCTTTGAATTGCTTACTTCGCTCCCGCTGGCACGTGGTGCACGGGCGATGTCCAGCCGCAAAGGCTGTTGCTTCGTCAAGAAAGAACAACTCGGAGTAGTTACCCGCAGAAAAGGGCTTTGGGCGGCGAATGGACTTGTAGCTCAGCAGGCATGTCACCCAGCCTTTGTGAGTCCATGGCCGGATGACCTCGTTGTTTTCGTTGTGAAGGATGCCTCGATTGCCCATGAGTGTCCCTCGGTCCGGAACGGCATTGAGTGCTCCCCATGGGTCAACGCGATTTTTCAACATGGTTTTCCTTGGATTTTCCGGCTGTCCACCGTCTCGTTTGGGGCCGGCCCAATGGCCTGACTTAGCCCCCAACAAATCTTGACTCCTATGACGCTGCCACAGGCCTGTGCAACCTCAGCATCAGCGTCATGGTGTCGATTGGCGACGGTTGAAAACCATAGTGCTCGTAGAAGGTCTTCGCATTGTTGTTCAACGCATGTACAAGCAGCGCTCGAACACCAGTGTTCTCTGAGACCGTCACCGCCCGCAACACAGCGTCTTGCAGCAGCGAGGCCCCAAGCCTGTGCCCTTGAGCTTGGGTTGCAATCGCAAGTCTGCCCAAGACGAGAACAGGAATGGGGTCTGGCATGTTGCGGCGGATGCCGCTGGTGGCTTGCTCATGAGCAACGGCCCCCGCTGCCAAGGCGTAGTAGCCCCTCACCAGGCCTTTCGCGTCAAGGACGACAAACGTCCGGCTGGCGCCGCTGAGCTGATTGGAAAGTGCTCGCCGCTTCAGCCATTCATCCAGACTTGCCTCGCCACATTCGAAGCCACTGAGGTCATGGTCAGGACGCAGAGGCACTGGAGCAGAGAACCGCATGCTCATTCTGCGCGTGCAGCCCAAGGAGCTTGCACTGCCATCAAGCGCTTCAGCCCAGGGTTGGGCACCGTGGGCGCGTCGAGCAGCTCATTGAACTGTTTGAACTTGTCTTCGTCTAGGCTGAAAAAAACCTGGTCAAGAACAACCGCGCGTGCCCGCTCACAGGCTGCCTCAAGCATGAAGTCAGACCGGTTCTTTCCGAGCAAAGTCGCCGCCTGGTCAATCAGGTCACGTTGCTCTGGCTTTGCGCGCAAATTGATGGCGGCATCACGCATGAGGTACCCCTTGTGTGTGTATCGGTTGGATACGCAGTATCGGTTTTTGTATATCCATTGTCAATACATAGAGGCCGGGCTGGTCACAACCCGCTGGGTTGGTAGGTTCCACGAGCTTTTTGGGGGATGCAGCGACAGTTCAAGGGCCGCTGCCTTTTCGGGGCAGTTAAAACGTAAATCCGTCACTGGCTCTGAAAAGTTGAGCCGGACGCTGCGCTCCCCGCTCGTACTCATCGAGCTCGACCACGTCTGATGAGCTTTTGAGCTGGCGGCGGAACGAACTCTTGTCGAGTTCCCGCCCAAGAATTGCCTCAATAGTTCTCTGAAGCTGGGTGAGCGTGAACTTTTCAGGCAGCAGGTGCAATGGCAGCTTGCCAGCATCAACCTTGGCACGCAGCTTCTGGACAGATGTGGTCAAGTGTTGGGCATGGTCAAACGCGAGACGGTGACCAGGCGCGGAGGCGCCTACCCACTCCAGGGCCTCGACCTTGTTTCGTACCAGCGCATTCACCTTGTCACGAGGCAGCAACGCATAGAACAGCACCGATATCGACCAGCCGCGTGGGTCTCGGTCAGGTCCGCTGAAGGTGCAGACTTCTTCGACCAGTGGCAACTCGACGCTGACCTTGTGTGCCAGTACCCGACGGGCCGCCGCTTCTAACGAGTTGTCCAGGTGAGGTTTCAGAATGCCGCCCGGCAGCGCCCACTGCTTGGCGGCAGGCTCTTCCGCTCGCTTGACCAGCAGCACTTGGAGGCGACCGTCGTCGACACAGAATAGTGCGACGTCAACGCCGACAAGGGGAAAAAGGTCACGAGTTGCATTCATAGTTGCAAGTTGCCACTAACACATTTAGAATAGTGTCATTATGCAACTAAGGGGTCTCGATGGAATACGACATCATTGGCGACGTTCATGGGCAGGCAGACAAGCTGGAGGCGTTACTGCTCGGGATGGGCTACAGGCAACACGCCGGGGCCTACCGGCATCCGACACGAAAGGCCATCTTTGTCGGTGACTTCATCGATAGAGGTCCCCGGCAGGTTGATACCTATCGGCTCGCGCGGAACATGGTCGAGGCGGATAGTGCCCTGGCTATCCTGGGCAATCACGAGTTCAATGCGATTGCGTGGCACCTGCCAGACCCCGAAGGTGTCGGCACAGGTCATTTCCTGCGGCCGCGGCACGGCGAGCTGGGCGCCAAAAACCGCCACCAGCACAGCGCCTTTCTGGGCGAAGTCGAGGCAACACCGTTGCACGCGGAAATCATCGACTGGTTCCTCACGCTTCCGCTGTGGCTGGACCTCCCTGGGCTTCGAGTTGTGCATGCCTGTTGGCACGACGGTTACATGGCGGAGCTAGCGCCACTACTTGGCGAGGGGCGGACGCTGACGCCGGAACTTATGGTTCGAGCCAGTCGCAGTGGGGACCCGGTCTTTCGGGCGGTCGAGGGGCTCACCAAGGGACTGGAGGTTGCTCTGCCAGCGGGTCACTCGTTCCGAGACAAGGACGGCCATGAGCGACGAAATGTCCGCATCCGTTGGTGGGATGCACACGCATCAAGCTACCGTGATTTGGCGTTGATGCCCGACGAAGACCGTGCACAGTTGCCGGACATTCACGTCAGCGACGTCAAGCCCACCTACGACCAGCGCAAGCCCGTCTTTTTTGGCCATTATTGGATGCAGGGGGTACCCGCCTTACAGGCTGAGCGAATGGCCTGCGTGGACTACAGCGCTGGCAAGGGTGGTCCCCTGGTGGCGTATCGCTGGGGTGGAGAGGAGCGACTTTCGCCGAAGAATTTCGTCGGTACCGGGGCGCTGAACTAGTGCCTCTGGGCAGAATGACCGAGGCCATTCCTAACGATTCAACTCACGAGATTGGAGAGACGATGACGGAAAAAAAGGAACCAACAAAGATGCAGGTCGCAGCCAAAAAGGCCATCAAGACCGCAAAGACCGCCATGACACTCGCCAAGGCGCACTTAGCACGTGAGTCTAACAAGCACGGTGGGCGCTGGCAGTGGGTAGATTTTCCAGGTCCAAACGGCAGGGAGTCTGCAGGCATCGTTGACATCTTGGCTGTCCGGAAAAAGTGGGACTTGCTGCCAGGCGCAGAGTTCCAGAAGCTCAAGCACTTGGACCTGTTCGACTTCATGTTGATACAGGTGAAAGGCGGTAGTGCGCCAATGCCGACCGCGGATAACATTGAGCGTTTGGAGCTGGTGGCCGACCACTACAACGCGTGCACTGTGTTGTTGTATCAGTGGAGCGAAAACGCCAAGCAGGCTACAGGCTTCAGGGTACTCAATCGGGGCACCCACCAATTCGGTGAACTGGTGACGGACGGGAGTACCGTCTTTGGCAAAGTCCTGGGAGGATGACAGTGCCGGCTGAAAACACCTACCTGTTGAACGGTGTCCCCGAGTTTGTCGCGCGAGGTTTAAAGAGGTGCGCGGTGCCTGGGGTCAGCGTCCGAACCAACCGCACCGCTGTTGCAGATTTCTGGAGACAAGACGACGGCATCATCAAGTTGCGAATTGCCTGCATGGGCTATGACTGGAGCTTCGAAGCACGGCTTGCCTCTGGGGCACCGATTCCAGATGACAAAGAGTCCATGGATGCCTTCGCCTGGTTTGTCTCCGAGGAGCTTCATCGGTGGATGACAGAAGACGCTGCGGACCTTCCTCCTTTTGACGACGATTGACTGCGCAAGCTGACCCTCATCGGTTTTCTGTAACACCAAAACATTCGAGAAGCCCTTACATGAAAGCTCGTGCCCAACAAAGAGGGAAGCGATTGCCGGTTGTCTGCTTCAACAGTCATGACGACCTGAGCATAAAGAGCTACGTGGTCAAGGCTGAGGCAATCACTGGTGACCACGTTGAGCTCACGAGTGAGGACACGAAAAAGCTCGAATACAGCTTGCGGGTTTTCCGGGGACTGAGAGCAGCAACGGCAGCTCCTCCCGCTCAAGCACGTCGACAACAGAAAAAGTCCAAGGCGAAGGAGAAAAGAACAGATGGATATCAAAAACCTCGCGCAGGGCTGTCTGGTCGGCGCCTTCGTCGGAGATTCGGCGGGAGCGCGCCTGGAGTTTCTCGGGCACCGGCCTGACGATGCCGAGTTAGACGACGCGCTCGCCATGAAAGGCGGTGGCGTCTTTCGCGTGGCGCCTGGCCAAGTCACAGACGATGGGGAGTTGACTTTGGCGCTTGCGCGCGCCCTTGTGGGCGAACAGAGCTATCCCCGAGAGAAGGTTGCGACCAACTACCGCGCCTGGGTAGCCAGTCGTCCTTTCGATATTGGGAACGCCACCTCGAACGCATTGGGCGGCAAGGTGGGAGCTGATGTGTCCGTTTCCGACGCAGTGTCTGCAAGCGCAGCAAAACACAACCTTGACTCAAAGGCCAACGGCGCACTGATGCGGGTCAGCCCCTTGGGTATCTGGTCGGTGAGATGCACCGTGGAAGAAGCGATTGCCGCAGCAAGGACCGACGCGTTGCTGACCCACCCTAACCTGACATGTCAGTGGGCCAATGCTGCATACGTCGTCGCCATTCGACATCTGCTCCTGAATGACGGTGACGTCGACGGCGCGTTTGCACAATCACGGCGAGCTCTCGATGCTGGCGCGGATGACGGTGCGGGTGAGGTACGGTCCTGGTTGGAAAATGCGGAGCAAGGCATTTCGCCCGCGTGCCATCCACTTGCGGGCTTTGTCCGGATAGGGTTCACGCATGCCTTTCACCATCTGCTGCGCGAGACAACTTTTGCGGATGCACTGCGGCAGGTGCTTTCTGGCGGTGGAGACACAGACACGAATGCATGCATCGTCGGCGGGCTAGTGGGCGCACGGGTGGGATTCGCAGGTATTCCGGAGTCGATGAGCGACGCGGTACTGAGCTGTGACACAGCCAAGGGGCGGCCCAGGCCGCCGTGGTTGCGGACAAGGGGCGCTCTAGCGCTGGCTAGCGAGTTGATTGCCTGATGGTGCAGTGCTATGGCAAGTAAGGTTTTGGTCCGACGTTCTGAATCTACGGACGCTAACCAATAGGCGCTAACTTCATAGGGTGCGTACCATGGACTATTGAGCTGCCGCGCTACTCACGGATTGCACACCTGCCGCGCTCAGTCCAACTCCGCAACCAATATTGATATGGACCGAAATGCTGGACAGCCCTGACGAAACCAACGACGCGACGAATCCGAGAACACTGGCAATGCTGCAGCGCTTGCGCAAGGCCATGCAGGACATCGAAGCCGAGATTGCACAACGTCAAGGCGTATATCCGTTCAATCATGGACGAGTCACCCAGTCCGAGCTGTGCCGACGCGCCGATGTCAAGAAAGCCACCCTGCAAACACCGCTGCACAAGGACACCACCCGTGTGGAGGTCATCGACTGGCTTGACCAATTGGGTGCGCAGTTGGCCAACACTCGCGATGCCACGCGCGAGCGGGTCACGGCGGTGGCGGACGACCTGGCTGAAGAACTGCTGACCGTGAAGGCGGAGCTGGCTGCGGCGCACGCGCACATTGCAGCCTTGCTTGAAGAGAATACCCGCCTGCGAAAGGCAGTTGATGGCACATCTGTTTGATGTAACCACCCCTGGGCTGGAGCGCTTTCTGGACGCGCAGGCGTCCGTATGTGACGAGGTCGTCAACGAACTGCGGCAAGGAAAAAAGCAGACCCACTGGATGTGGTTCATCTTTCCGCAGCTGGCCAGCCTGGGCCGGTCTGCCATGGCCCGGCACTTCGGATTGAGCGACCTGGATGAAGCGCGCGCCTACCTCAATCACCCAGTGCTCGGTGAAAGACTGCGGGCGTGTTGTGAGCTGGCCTTGAAGCATCCGGAGTTGACCGCGCAGGAGATGCTCGGCAGCATCGACGCAATAAAGCTGAGGGCATGCGCTACGCTGTTTCTGCAGGCATCAGGAGGCGCGGCGTTGTTTCAGACGGTCCTCGACACCTTTTACGATGGCATACCCGACCCGATGACCCTCGAACACTTGAGTCATTGAGTTGCTTGCCAAACCCCCACCATGAACATGCAGTCCACAGTTCGCGCCGTTAAGTTCGACCGGTACGTCATTCGGTTGCAAATTCGCGGGAAGGTCCAGGGTGTTTACTACCGCGCATCAATGGTCGACGCAGCGCGGCGCCTGGAGGTGACAGGATGGGTGCGCAACCGGAGTGATGGTTCCGTTGAGGCCATGGCTTTTGGAACTCAGGCTCAACTGAAGCAGCTTACCGAGTGGGCTCGGCGTGGACCACCAGCGGCAATGGTGGCCGAGGTATTCACTGCTCCTGGCGAGGGAGAGTTCGCTGACTTTGTACAGTGGCCAACGGCATAGTCAAGAGTCAACCGTCAACCGTATCCAGCCTGACCCGCTTTGGGGTCGGGGTCTGCCCCCTTGCACTCACGCAGTATCGGTCTGCTTGACGTCCGCGAGGGTGGTCTATTGACTGCTGGCTGCCTTTGCGCATGCAAGAATCTGTTCATGCAAGTTCTTCGCTTCAATGGGTCACAAGTGCTGGAAGGCTGGACTTCCATCGACGACCGGGTCATGGGTGGGGTGTCGAGCAGTCGGCTGACGTTTCACCCCGATGGCCATGCCGTTTTCGAGGGAGAGGTATCGACAGAGAACGGCGGCGGTTTTGCATCCGTTCGCAACGCCGCGTTGCGATTGGGTGAACGAGATACGGTTGGCTATCGCTTGCATGTGCGAGGTGATGGCAAGCGTTACAAACTGAACCTGCGTGTGGAGGGCGGCCTGGGTGGTGTCAATTACCAGGCGGGGTTTCAGCCTCCCGCTGGCCACTGGGTCGATATCGTGTTACCGCTGAGCCTCTTCAGTCCCCGTGTCCGTGGACGTCCTGAGCCTAATGCACCGGCACTTCGCCCGGAGAACGTTTGTCAGGTGGGTTGGATGATTGCAGATAGTCAGGCCGGGCCCTTTCAACTGTCCATTCGCAGTGTCACCAGTCTGGGGCAGCCGCCAGCGGGGGCGACCCGTGTACCAAATGCAGCCTCGGTCATGCCTTCTGCTGGCACAGCAGGAACCGTAACACCAAGCCCTCTCTAGTGCGCAAGCTGCTCAAGTTCTCGCAGCGCGGTTCGCTTTCCCAGCTTGAGTACAGCGTGTATCCGTTCGAGCTGTGCCGCCCGAGGTTGGACCTTTCCGCTCTCCCATTTGTAAACGGACAAACTTGATGCTTGCAGCAACTTGGCTATTTGAGCCTGCGTAACACCCAGATACGCGCGGTATTCAGCAAGCTTTGTGGCGTCGAACGTCTTTTTAGTTTTGGGAGCCGTTGGAACAAGCTCAACAGGTCTGACAGACGCGGTCATCTCCCTTTCCTGTCTTCTTAGTTGCTGGCTCAGCGCCTTCACATCGCGCTTGAGTGCCGCAATCTCTGAGCGGTGGAAGCTGGAAAGCTTCCGCAACGCTGCCAGCTCATCCTTCAGCTCTTTGCGGGCTATCCGAGCGATTTCAGCTTTCAGTGAGTTTGCAAACGTACTCATAAACTACCTCCAGGCCCCCTAGCATAGCCAGAAGGTGACGTACCGCTACTTTTTCTTACTCGGGGAGAAACGCTGCGTAACCGAAGATTAGACGCTGGTTTAAGTTGGCGAGTTACGGCTGTTGTCTACTAGGAAGCTTGGCGGGTTAGGTAGTCGCGCAAGCTGTCCTCAAGCTCGTCTTGCACCTTCGGTGGGCTTATCACGCGGATATAAGGAATCCAGTAGCGCACGACCGGCAGAACTTGGTTGATGTGGCCGACCGAGGCGGAGATGAGCAGACTGCCATCAGACAGCTCCTTTCGAATCACTTGGTTGGCAATCAACTTGCGGCGCTTGAAGTACCCCGCCACCTCGCGGTCTACCTTCAGAGAGACTTCCAGCTTCTTATCTGACACCCAGATACCGTCATCGCTGGCCAACTGTTCGTGAATCGCCTGGTCAGGTGTGAAGTTGGCGTCACTGACCTGCAACTTCTCAATTTTGGAGAGGCTGAACGTTTTCAGCTTGCCTGCATCCATCGCAGCAAGGTACCAAACGCCTTTGTTATTCACCAGCCTGTAGGGCTCTGCGTCGTGGTAGGCCTTGTTGTTTGGAGCATGCCGAAGTGAGAAGTGAATGCGCTTGGCATTGAGAATGGCATGCTCAAGTTCACGAAAAAGTCCTTCCTTACCGGAGAGGTCTTCGTAGTTGTGGCCCTTGACCAGCCATGCTTGTTGAACACGGGAGTCAAGAAGGTCTCTCAAAAACTCGTCGGAGAGCGATGGGAAAAGACCGCGGATGCCAGCCAACGCTGCAAAATTTTCTACGTCCTTGCGGCTGAGCTTCCCCAGAAACGCTGGCTCCAAGTGATAACGACCATTCGTTTTCAGCAGCGGTAGGTAAGCAAAACGGACTCGAAGGTCGCGCTGGATTGTGCGCAAGTTAACGCCAAACTCCTCCGCCAATTCTGTCGGGTCCAGCTTCTCACCTTGATTGAGCTTGACCAGAATTTGGGCCAGTCGATACGCGATGGTGTCATGTGAGCCTTTGGACATGTGAACCTTCCGCTGTCGCGAATCACCGTCCAAAAAAGAAATAAGCCCAGGCCAGACCATTCGCAGCGACGGCCAACAGTGTGAACCAGAGCAGCTTTTGCGATGCAGATTCCGTTTTCAGGAGTTGCTGCGCAAGCTCACGTTGCTCACGCTCAAAGCGCTCATCCTTTGCACGGTTGTCTTCTTGCCATCGCAGCGACTGCTGCGCCGCTTGAACCTGTTGCGACTGGATTGCCTTAAGCGATTCTTTGATGTCCGAATGGCTCTGCTCTAGGTGACTCACGAGCTGCTGGGACGCCGACTGAAGTGCCACCGTCAGTTCCGCTTTGAGGTACTCTTTACTGGACACCTCCAGAGCATCTAGACGAGACTTCAAGTTCTCAAGATTTGACGAGTTGTCTTTATCCAGCTGTGACAGGGCTTCTTTGGTACTTGCGAACTCCCGCGTTTGCAGTTCATGGAGGTCCTGCCCAGATTCCTCGATGCGTTCAGTAAGTCGCCTTCTAAGCGCATCAAACTCTGCTTCCACCCGTTCCCGAAGCCCCTCGGTGGCTGTGGTGATATTGTGAGTCAGCCGTTTTTGTGCAGTGCCCACACTCTGAGCCACCAGCTCTTCAACTTCTGGCAGCAATTTGGCAAGGTCTTCACGAAGTGGCTGAGTGGTGCTTGCGGCCAGCACTCTGTCGAGTAGCTCTTTGAGCTCCTGCTCTTCGCTGGGAGGCAGACCAGGTAGAGGTTCTGGTTTTGTTTCCATCATTGACTGGATTCCTTGTCGGCGTGACCCAACGAAAAAAGGTAGTGTTTCTCGTCCTGCAACTGCCGCAGTGCAAGCAGGATTACGAACTTGGTTGCTGGTGTGTCCTGCGTCAGATAAGTGGCAGTGACTTTTCTGACCTGCTGGTCATAGGCTTGCTCAAGCAAGCTGACAAAGCGAGCTCCCGTTGCTTCGTCACGCTCCAACCTCGACACAAATACTTGGAGTTCCGCCTCTTGTCTGTCAGCAACCTGCTTCAGGCCTTGAGCCTTTATGGAGAGGTTGGTGGCGTCGTTTTTCGCGACCTCGGCCTGTTCACGCAACGTTAGGCGCTCAAGGTCCCACGCTTTCCCTAGCCTGTGTATCGTGTCTTGCCAATAGACCTGCAAGCAAGCTCGAAGGCGCTCACTAGCTTCACGACAAAGCCTATTGAACTCTTCGACATCCTGCTCAAACGACTTGAACAGCCATGGCTGATAGGCATCCAGCTTGTACGCGTTGAGTCTCTGTCGAAATCCGTCGAGATGGCTGTCAAGCCAGCCCCGTACCGTCGACGGACTGGGCGCGTACATCGAGGGCTCGAACCCTTCAAATACCGGCGGCTCGAAGTTTTGTCCCCGACGGACAAGCGCATTGATGTTTTCATTCAGCGCCTCTAAAAATGCCGACACGCGCTTGTCTTCGTAGGGGGCGCTGGATGGCAGGTACATCATCAGACGTTCCGCCAGTTTGCGAAGATTTTCAACAAACCGCTCAATCTCCACGTGGGTGGGCAGTGCCTCAGCGCGGCCCAAAAGCGTTTTTGAAGTCTGAAGAAGCGACTGCGAACGTGCCTCAAGTGTTCTGGCTACCTCAATCGTTTTTTCAATCGCAGCGCGGGCCTGCTTTTCGTGGCTGCGCTTTACTCGGTTTGCAACAACATGCACTTGGGTCGCTCGCCAGAGTCTCATATGAGGCGTGGCAGAGTATTGGATGTCCCGCTTGAGGTCATCAAGCAGGCCCGACATGACCGGCTGCACGTCCGCATAAATCTGGGGCGAGGTCGTTTTGAGCACCTCCCATGAATCCCCAAATTCCAAGGGAAAGTAGAGCGCTGGATTCAATGCATCACTGGGTAGCTCTATGTCGTCGAAGGTTTCCAGCTGAGTCAACAGTCGCCGCCGAATAGCGGATGCATCAAGCTTTTTCTGGGTACTGAGCCATTCACGAAATGATGTTGACTGGATGGTGAAGGTGGTGATAAGTCGAAACCTACTCGGGCTGTAGCGCCAGTCCCCCAGTACCGGTAACACCAACTTCTCGGGGTCTAGGAATCCCAGGTCGTCCGCTTTGCCAACCAGCAAGACGAGGTCGGCGTTTGGGATGAACTGAGAGGCGACATGGCTCACATGCGCCTGCTCGGCTTCGTTGGCTGGACTGTCACCTGGTAAGTCAATGATGTTCACAGCCAAGCTGGCATCGCCGGTCGAAGTAAACAGCTCAGACGGCATATGCACTTGGACAGGTCGAGTGACTTTTAGTCGACCTGATTCCATGGTGTGGCGCAACTCACCCAGTGCCTGCTCCATGTCTGCGGCTGATTCGCAGACAGTGGTTTCCCCTTCAACGGTCAGGTGCCATGAGCTGTCCAGTGAGCGGCTGTACAGCATGGCTGTTGACGTTGCAGACCGCCCTTTTGCTCTGCCCCCACGAAGTACCTGGGACACGATTGGCATAGCTGCTGTCGTTAGACCCATCAACTGGAGGATGAGGGTCGTCTTTCCGACTTGGGTCTTGCCAAAGACCGCGACCGTAACTTCCTCTTGATGGTTGCGGTACTGCGCCGCCAGTTCTGGCGCAATTGAGCTCAGAAACTCAGCGTAGGCAGTTTGTGCCCACTCCAGTCGTCGCTGTGAATGGTCAGACCAAAGAGAAGCTAGGGTTGCGCGCAAGGCTCTCTCTTAGCTCTGTACTGAGCATCTGGACATCTGCGTGTGTCTTCTTGAGGCGGTCTAGTCGCACCACTTGGTCATCAAGACGGTATCGGTTGCGCAACGTGCTCTCGAGCTTCTCTCGCAATCGGTCCATCACATGGTCAAACTCAGCCGCAAAATGCGCGTAGTGGGCGTCCGATATCGCAGCCGTCATTCTTCGAACTACATCCCTGGCTTGTCCCTCGGAATGCTGAACTGCCTTGGCTAGATTCATTACGAGGACGCCTGCACCCAACATGATGGCCATTGAGCCAGCGATGCTTTGGGAGAGGCCCAGGGTGGTCAAGTTGCCCACCAATGCGGAGGCATCTGCTGCTGAGCTGGCAGCCTCTTCCGGCGCAAGGTCTTTAACCAAGTCAAGCGCGGCCTGCGCGCCGACCATGGTGCCAATGACGGTGAGAATCGCCAAACCTTGACGCCCGAGAACTGATGCCAGTGCCGGCTCGTCATCGTCGTCAGTGTCAGATGCACTGAACGCGAGGCTTCGATGGTCAAGCCCCAGCAGTGTCGGATACAGAGAACCGATGCGTGAATATTCCAACGCGATGGCTGGTAGCAGTTGCACCGCGTCTAGCAATGCGGTTGACAGCTCCACCTCGCCCCCGTTGGGCGCAAATAGGTTGGACAAATCCACCTGCTGTTGTGGCGTTGGATGCCGCCAAGACAACGGTGTTCGACCAGTCCCGCTGTACCCCAACTCCCTTTCGGCACGATGCTGGTTCGATGTATGGGCCAACTTGACAGCCTTGGGCGCGCCCAAGATGTCCATAGTCAGCTTACCCAAAGCCTTTTGATGTTGATGACCGAAATTACGGGTAACCGCTTTGTCTAGCTTCCAAGGGGCCTGCCAAGCATCTTGGACGTAGCCTGGGAGAATATTTTCTCGTTCGCCGGTGGTGGTGGCCATCCACCTCCACGACTTTTGAACCGTATTCAGCAGTCCTTCTTCATTTTCCGAAAGAGCACGCAGAGCTCGCTGCACAGACTCGTTACTGTAGGCTTCCAGTGAATGCTTCAGTTCCCTCAGATAGTCCCGTCGCAAGCGACTTCTTCCAGTGTCGAAAGCTCGAAGGATGTCGTGGACCGGTCCCCCGAAGTGGGATGTGGTCAGGCTAATTTCTCGACAAGCCATGTCGACCTCTGAGAGCAAGTCAGCCAAATCGTCAGTCAGTACATCGTGCAGCTCATTGAGTTGCTTTGCTCGGAACGTCTGCTGAACCTGAGTTAGCTCTTGCATGGCCTCTGCCAGCTTGGATTTCCACTCAGCACCGCTTTCAGCCTGCGCATTTGAGCAGACGATGCGCTGACCGGCTTGCTCTGTGTTGAGCCCGAATATTTCTGCGGCGGAACTTGTCAGTTCCTCCAGCTGCTTTGAAGTCTTGCCTTCCGTCTTGGTGATGACAACAATCGGGCAGCTGCCTTCGAGGGGGCCTTGAAAATTCTCCAGAACTTTTGACTGCTCACTGTTGGCCAATCGCGTCTCGTCGGTCACGATGACACACATGTCGGCGCCGACCAGTGACTGGCGTACGAGCGACTGCCAGCTCTTGTTCTTTTTGGTCACCGTCTCATGACCGGGCAACAACAACAACCCACAACTGTTGCCCTTGAAGTGCCTGCTTGGGACGGTCAACTTCGGGAGCAATTGACCAGGGCGCTCCCCTTGCAGCGCTAAGCGAAACTCTTCAGGTGTGACCATGACCTCGCGCTGGACATAGCGCTTTAGCCCGTCTTCTTCGACAAAGGCTTGCTCAACCACAGTAGCTACTGGTGTATCGATATCGGGGTTCTCGACTATCAGCAACGGAGAGCGTTCGCCACGCCCTTCATTTCCGGCCAACCAGGTGTCATCCAGTCCGTAGAGATTCTTGACCAGCGTCGTCTTCCCCGCACCCTGCGAGCCAGCGACCGCGATGACGGGCTGCTGTGACAGCATAGCGGTCAGCGTGAGGCGACGAGTGATGGTTACAAGGCGCTCGATGAGCTCGCTATCGTTGAGAAACGTAGTGGCGCCCCGTAGGTTGTGAAGCCTCTCAAGCAGGGCTGAAACCATCAGTTCCGGCGACTCGTGCAGAACATTGATGGGTTGCTCTTCAGCGGTAACGGCTTCAGTGGTCGAGGGTGTTTTTTCTTCACTGGGCGGAGAGTCTTTGAGCACATCATCCACTCGCATCATTGCAATTGAAACGCTCAGCTTGCCTTGCTCGACCAATTGAACTGTGCGTTGCGCAAGCGACTCATCCACCAAGCCCGACTTGACGGCGAGTTCAAGTCGCTCTTTGAGAACCTCATTTGAGGAGGGGCGAGCCATGCGTCCGGACTGGGCATCGAGATTGTTGAGGTCTTGTATCAACCGCTTGCGCCGCTCTGTATTTTTTGCACCATTTGACAGTGCTGTACCGAGTCCCACGGCGATAGCCCCGGCAACTACGCCCGAGCCAATCACCCAGCCGACAGGAGTCACGACAAAAGCACCACCGACCAGTGCCGCCAGTTTGGTTGAACCCATAACGGTCGCAACACCAGCCATCTTTGCCACCACACCGGAGACGGCGACACCCGCAGCGACACCGACGGCTCCCTGCACAACATGGGCCGCAACCTCTACCCGGTCCGACCCTTCCAATTTTTCTTGTGCCGATTTTTGAACAGGCTCGGGGCCTTTGTGCTCCATTCGAGTCCCCTGCGTTTTAGGCCACAATGTAGTTCACTACCGCTTTGAAAATATCGACGAGCAGCTTAAAAAACTCTACTGCCAGCTTGACAGTGCTGTGCAGCATGGAGTCGCGTCCTCCCTCTTGGATGTTGTACCCATACAGTGCGACGAGTACGCCGACCAGGGGCGCGAGCAAAGCACCGATGAAAGGAATCGAGGCGGATACGAGGGCGGAGACCGCCGCCCCAATGGCTACGCCAATCGCGAGGCCCGGGTTCGCCAGGAAGAAATCGACAATCTTTTTGATGATGATTTTTCCGACTGCGACAACCTCGCCACCGATGACCTTTGTTTTGTCCCAGAGGTCTTGCATCCGAGTAACAACTTCGGGAGGGAGGCCGCGGTCGAGCAGCGCCTTGGCTGCGGCTGCGAAGCTTTCGGCCTGCTGAGCCTCAGCGTTGATAACTGTCAGTTCAAGCAGTGCTGCCTCGGGCTTCATCATCATGGTGTGGCTTTCGTAAAGCGGGGTGTATGGCATTCATTATGCCGGGCGTGTCATGCAAAAAATCAGCGACGCCGCATCCACATCCAGGCTCCGAGCGCTAGGAAAAACAGTATCGCGAAGAGGCTAGCCTTGAGAGCCATTGCCAGTATCGAGGCCGTTACAGAGAGCGCCCCGAGTTTGACCAACATAGCGCTCGAAAAAACGACCAAAACGGCTGTCCAGAACATTGCAATCTCCTTGGTAGAAAACTGCAGTCTTGCGCATCGAGCCGACAGGTCATGTCGTTTTTGGTGGGGTCGCCCAAAAATTTGACTAAAGGCCCTGACGTTCTTGTTCGCGCGCCGGGTCTCAATTGGTGGCCGCTTGGGGGCTGATTGGTTTCATACCCCAGGCGTCAGAAGTGAATGTCAATGAAGTTGGCCGGAAAACGGTCGTTCGTAGGCGAACTTTAGCCACGCCTGCAAGGGCTAGGTCATTGATTTAAAAGACTTTCCACCGACTCTGCGCAAATCTGTCCAGAGTCGGTGGAAAAATCCGAACGAGGACTGAGCTGGCTCCCGGTCTTTTTATGCCACCGAGTGCCGTGGCCGCCCCGGGTGGGGGTTCACCTCCAGCCACCGGAAAGGCCGGTCAGCGGTTGACTTTGGAGCACGCATCGAGCCAATCCTGCATCCTTGTAGCCCTTAGGGGTTCGGCTGCATGGAAGCGCATCACGAGTTGCCACACCAAGCTGGAAAACTCGGGGTGGACAAGCTGGGGCGACAGCACAGGCCAGCCAGAGTTGATTTGCCCGAGCGCACCTTCAAAGCTGTCAACCCATGGTGAATCACCCAACTGCACATCATCGTCACCAAAGAACCGGGTCGATTGCTGAGGACGCCTGCGAAACCGCCAGTGCCCGTCCTTGCGGAGCCCTTCAATGACGTAGCCTCCTCCTTCGCCTGCGACATGAAGCAAGGTCACAGGCTTTTCGCCTGCCGGCGTATTGGTGTCAGTCAAAGAGGTCATCGAGCTGCGCCAGGTCTTGGAGTGGAATGATTCGGCCGCAGCGAATCGTGCGGCGGCCTACTTTATCGACTCAATCGAGGACGGGTGTCGTTTCGTGATTCATGAGGTGAACGTAACCCTGAAACGTCGTCATCGACGAGTGACCCGTCATGTTCATGATGTGCATCTGGCTCAGCTTACCTGACTCGCAAAGACGGCTCGTTGCCTCATGTCGCAGGTCGTGAAAGTGAAAGTTGGAAACACCAGCGCGCAGTAACCCACGGCGAGCTCAAACTGGACGGTTCGCTGTCGACAATGGATTTTGTGGGGCATGGGTTACCTGAGATGACGGCCGCTTGTGCCAAATATTTCGCGAATTCTTGACAAAACCGTCCACACTTTTAATTCCTGACAATCACAAAAGCCTCGAATTTGTTGTAAATAAGCAACGAGTTCGAGGTTTTTTCTTTGCCGAAAAGAGTTGCGGGTTGAATTGGATTGATTGTCTTTGGGCGTTTTATATTTAAATTTGTTGGCCAACTTTAAAGAAGGGTTTCGGTGGGTCTTTTAAGGGCGTTAAGCTGGATAAATTTTGCTTTTAAGCTTTAAAAGCCTTTGGAGGCCGCATGAACACTTGATTTGCGCTTTAACGGCTTTAAGTTGGTTTGGACTAAAACTAAAATTAAAGTCCTCTTTAAGTACCTTGCTAAAAATGCTGTCAGTTTCTATAAAGAAGCTGAATGCAAGGCTTTGATGCAAAACGCTACTGGCAGCTCTCATTTTTCATGAAATTTTGACTGATTTCGGTCGTTTTAGTGCGCTTGCTTTTTCTTGACACGTGCGCCGCGGGTCTCGCAAACTGCAGCCCACAGCGACAGTCAGGTATCAATTGTGTTGTCTGATAGATGTCGATGTGTTGGCTGTAAGTGAGGTGGACGTATGAATGTTGATGACAAGCAAAACTGGCGTATGAGCGAGAGAGAGACATTTTCTCGCATGAGACCATTCGTAGCCGAGGAGTTCAAACTGCAGAATTCTCCTGGTAGACAATCTGTCTCAGATGAGGTTATGCAGGAATTCCGCAAGGGTCTCCGTAAGGGACTGAATGCTGTGTTCAGCTTTGAAGAATATCGTCTTATGCTGGACTGCGCTCAAGGTGATTTTTACCCACCTAAAAAAATCCACAAACTCGCGACCGACCTGTGTGCAGAGCATGGAATTGAGGTGGATGAGTATCAGAAGACGCCGTTGGCTTCTATTGTCGGGAAGTTGTTGTCCTTGAACTCGAGTCAGAAAGTCGCGCTGGCTGATGTTCTCAGCTTGCTGTGGTGCGAGCATCACAACGGGGTGGCTACCGAGACAGCGCTTTTCATCATCGGCGTGGAGACATGTCGTGAACCTACTGCCTGAGCATAAGGTGGCGGCAGTGACGGGTAGTCAGCACTGAAGTGGTCAACCTCTCGTCTTTAAGCGGAGTGCAATAAAACTGCCTTCGCTGACTGGGTTATCGGCTCTGCAGTGCTCGCTACAGAATTTAGGTGGGCGTCCATTCTATTCACTCAACAATTCAGCAGCTGTAGCAGATGGAAGACTTAGGCACATCTGCTGGCATTTTGAAAACATTCAAAGCTGAATGCTGCAAAATTGCAGGATGCAAAGGTCCTGCACGTTGTCATTTATTGAGAAAGTTATGGAAATTACGATTAACATCGATGCGTTTTATGATTTAAAGAAGAAGGTGGCTCCTCTCTGTGTAATGCATGGCGGGCAGACATATGACGCATTTCTTTGTCTTGATGAGCATGGTAAGTGCTCATTTCAACTCGACCCGCCGTGGGAAACCGGGTGTTCTGCAGAAGTGTGGCACGACCGTACCTTGCGCTGGGAGCTTCCGGCAGGAGTTAATGGCAGTAACATTTATAGATTGTTGATGGATGCATCCACAATCCAGCTCCTCCAGCGTGTGCACGAAGGTCATGAAATCGTATGGGATGGCAACAACTACTCTGGGGTTCTGGACGATGATGCGCAGGAGGCGTCTGATGAGTTGGAGACACTATTCGGTGATGAAATAACCGAAGCGTCATTGTGGACAATCTGGGAAGTGGATGACTGGCTGTGGTGCTCTGGTCAATCGCTGCTCGACAATTGGCCGAATGGTTTAACTTTGGCTGAAGCGGCTCAAAAAATCATCGAAGATGCAGTTAGTCAGGACGTTTACTGCGGCTCGCTTACCGATGTCAAGGAGGCTTTGATGAAGCAGCTCAATTACGACATTGAGAAGTCTGGCTATGAGCCGACTGCAGAACAACAGGCTGCGTTGGATGGCGATGAGTAGTCGCGCGGGCCATATGTGCAAGAAACGAACTCAACATCAATGAGCCAACACTGACCAAAAAATGAAAAATCTGTCTTTTACTTAATCCGGCGACCAGCTCTATATGAGCTTTCCATTCGAACTCAAAGATGCATTCAGAGAATTGTTCAAGACCGCCATGTGGAATTCAGACCGCAAGGCTTCAGTGTAGCCATCCGATGCTGGCTGGAAGGTTGGAGGTAAGCCGCGTGGGAGTTTGGGGTCACTCATTTGGCGGGTCACACGCCTTCTCTGCACTGGTCGACCTGCCTGAGGTCGTGGCAGCGGCGAATATCGAGGGAACGGTTTTTCCAATCAGTACGCCACAGGTGTGGGCACCAGCGCGGCGACCTGTTCGACAAAGCGCCGCGCCCTGCTGACCCACTGGCAGGCCTTCTGCGAAGGCAGCGACTCCTTCCTGGCGCGCCACCAGCGACACGCTCATGCCCGGTTCGTAGGTGCGCCGCACTTGCGCAGCTTTCTCTGCGGGGGACCAGCGCCTGCCGCGCTGGTCTTTCAAGATGACTTGAACAGTGTCTGTGTGCCAGGTCGTACTCACTGTCCTACTCCTAGCTTCAAAGAGAACTAAGCTTGTTGACCCGCTGGCAGCCTGGCATGTTGACGCACCAACGAGTCCAACTCCGCTTGCGATGCCTGTATTGCCCGATTGCGACCTTGTCTTTTCGCTTCGTACAGTGCCGCGTCCGCAGCGGCGATGAGGGTATCCAGCCTAAATAGCTCGTTTTTCCCTTCAGTCTTAACGGCCGCAACGTAGCCAACGGACAGTGTCCAAGGCAGTGGCTCACCGCTTGCAACGCGCGCAGGTTGTTGGGCCGCCTCCTGTACGAAGCGCTCGGCAATGCGCCTGCCCTCGACCAGTCCGCAACTGGGTAGCAAGACGCAAAATTCCTCGCCGCCGTAGCGGCCCACGAGGTCGTTGGTGCGGCTGTTGCGCTGAATCAATCGCGCGGCATGGCGAATCACGGCGTCGCCAGTCGGGTGCCCGTGCGTGTCGTTGATGCGCTTGAAGTGGTCGATATCCAGCATGAGCAAGACGAGTGGGGCCTCGGTTTTGGACAGAAGACGCTCAGCTTGTTCGTAGAACGCCCCTCGTGTCAGCACACCGGTCAGTGCATCTCGGTTGGCATTTTCAAGAATGAGCGCCCTGGACCGCTCTGCCACCATGCCCAAAAAGCCAAAGGTGCCTGCGATGACCAGCAACGTGATGACGGCAATCGCCGCAATTTGGGTTTTGCTGTTGGCAACTGGAGCGACAGCGGCCGCACCCTCGCCAAAAAGAAGCACCATCAGCCGGGCCAGTGTGGCCAGGCCCACGATGACCAGCACCATAAAAATGACCAAGCAATAGACGGAGCCGCTGCGCCGGCCCTGCCAATACAAGCGCCAGCCGCCCAGCACTGAAAACATGAGGTGAGCCAGTGCTATACCGGCAACCGCGAGCGTGGTGGGTGCCTCAGCCCATTGCGCCGAGAAGATGCTGCCGAGCCCGAGGGCAAGCATTAGCGAGGTCGTCGTTTTGTGCAGACGGTCACCCTCATAGCAGTAGATGGCTCTGAGCAAAAACACCGGGGTCAGGACCACCATCGAATTGCCGAGCACAAATCCGACCCAATGGGGTAGGGGTGGTGTGAGGAACCACAGCAGAGCGGCACAGCCCAGCGTGAGCGTCCCGTGGCCCCAGTCGCGCGCACTGGCGCCTACGCCTGCAAAAGCCTTGGCGGCCATGAGCGAGAAGGCGCCTGACAGAAAACCTGTCATCGCTGCTGCGAGCATCAACGTGGCGGGGTCAATGGCCTGCAAACCCATACTTGTAACAAGGTGAAACAAATGGCACAAGTGATAAACAAAAATCAATGTATCAGTACTTGCTTGCTAGTCATTCGATTTGTGGCGAAACTTCACTCGTTTATGGGGTGAACGCAGGTGAAAGCATCTTCAAGACAGTACAGACGGAGTCGAGCCCGTGGGCAATATGATGGCGGTCGATGTGTGCATTCGCGATTTGATTCGGTGGTCGAGCTCCACGTGCGCGAAAAACGCGCTGGCCGTCTTGAGGAGGCTGTTGGCCTAGCGTAATTTCTTGACCTCTCGCTCGAGCGCCTTGATGGGCTGGGCGACGGACGTTGTTGTGACCGGACTCTGGCTTTGTCTACCTCGACCTTCTTGACCCAATTTCTGAGGGTCTGCGGCACGCAGCCAACCTTCGGGGCAAGCGATTCCATGGTTACCCACAGCGACGGTTAGTCGGCTCGATGCTCCTGCAGCCTGCGTATGGCGCGCTCGCGGGCTTCGGAGGCCACATCATTCCAGCACCACTCAGCTTGTCATGCACAGCTTGACGTGCAACACCGGGTACGGTATCCTTTTGCAACACTGTCGGGTCAACACCGGTAGTCAAAACAACGGTTTTCGTGAGTCGGGCCTCAGTCCCGTCCACTCCGCCAAGATTAAGCCTAAGTAGTTGATCTACTTAGGCTTTTTTCTTTTCTGGCCACCAAACCCAACATCCGACCCAACAAAAACGGTTGCGGTAGGAGATGCCTGGGTTCGCGCCAAAACCCAGCACCTCGATGCGAACGTCCAGAATCTGGTTGCGCATTCGCTGAATAAACCTTGCGTTTTCGAGACCGAGAACTTGCCCGCGCCCGTCGCTTGTCACGCTGAGCGGGGCAGCATGGCATTTCCGCCCGCTTTCAGGGAGAAGGTTGTTTTAACACCAGGCAACCGCATCACCAGGGGCGATGTGCTTATAGGTGGCTGGGCAAACACAAAAAACCTGGTGAAGGGCTTCAAGTGCCGGGCCATCGGCTGTAGGGGGTACAAGGTCACCGCGCAGGTTTGGCCTTGTGAGGCTCTGGACGGCCCTCAGCACTGAAGCGCAGATGTCGAGCCGTTGCGGCCGGTCAGGGTGACATTGAAGCCCAAGACTCCACGTCCAACAGTACCGCTGTGTTGTTCTTGTCGGCACCCCAGAATGGCGAACTCTGGCTCCAATAGTAGAAATGAGCTATCCCATCTCGACCATCTAGAGGCTTCTTGCTTGACGTACCGCGCTTTGTGTAAAGCACGATCAAGTCGCGCCTGTTCACAGCTACGTCTGGGAACCAATAAGCATCCTTGGTGCCAGAAATAGGCTTTCCGCTGTCACTTTTCTTGGATCGCAAGACCACATAAGAGCCGAGCCTCTTGGGGAACCCCACCGCCTCACGGCGGTGCCTTTTAGAGGGGAGGAAAACCCGAGCATGGACGCGGAGCAAATCCGGGAGCGGATACGCGCCCGGCATCCGGGCTTTTCGTATCTGGACACGCAGGTAAGTGCCACTTTCTTCCAGCGGACTGCTGGGATAGGTATAACTGCCGCTGAACTAGATGATGCTGTGAGATCATTGGTTGCAGACCCCACGAAAATGCTTACAGCGGGCGCGCTTTTTGATTTTTTTGCGTCCAGACGGCGGCGGCCTAGACGTTTGGTGGGCGGAGTGGTGTTGTAACTGATTGAGGTCAGCATCAGCCTACAAAGATTAATTAATTACTTAATAAAGGGAATAATTTAGATGGGTGCGATCACTGTTAAACAATGCTGCCACTCTTCTGTTCAAGCCCCAAGATTCCAAGTGATAGCGGGCGACAAAATCATGAAAAAGCATGATGGGATCATTGATTTTGTCGTTGTTACATCAATTTTTTCTCCCGAGACTTTGGATGTCACCTTGGCAAACGGTAGGGTAACATCGATAGATAGCAGTCAGGTTGTTGCGTTAATGCTTGATGATTAGCCTAGACAATAAAAACTTGCTGCTGATGCTTGATCTACTTGCTCCGCCCAATTGGTGTGCATAGTTTTGGCTACGGGGTTCTTTCCAAACACTGAACCATTCTGCTCTCGTCTTTGATTTTTAGGCACCTTTCAATTGCACTATCTGGCTTCTTTTCTTTTGGTGTGGCTTTTGTATTATTGGTGTTTTTGGGCGGGGGATTATTTTGTGGCGCCTTCTGCGGAGTTGGCGTGTTTGTGCTGACAGCCGATGGGGTGTGAGTGGGTGTTGGAATATATGGTGCCGCTTGGCGGGGAACATTTTCCGGTTTGATTTTTTGAATAGACCAAATCGACCACGCCACAATACCAAGTCCGCAAAGGAATGTAAAGGCTAACATTTGACGCTCAACTTTTTTTTCACGTTCTTTGTTTTTAGGGTCAGCATGATATTCTCTGAGCGATTTTTTCCAGCGTGCAATAAACCCATCAGTGGACTGTTTGAACTCCACGTTTTTTAATGCCAATGCCGTGGCAATTACTACCGCCGCGATATCTAACGCCATGTAGGCGGGATTTCCTGTTACCACGCCACTTAAGATGGCGATCAAGGCGGCTATAAAAGTCGCTTTTTTGCTCTGCGACGACTCTGCCACAACATAGACTACAACTGCTGGAACAGCAGCAATTGCCAATGCGACGATCATGTGTATACTTTCGTCAATTGATGGTGTTTGCAGGTCGTCTGCGTATTTGATTTTGTTGCATGACAGGCCGCCAAGTTTTTGGATTAGTATCGGAGGGTGATTATGGGGATCATTTTTCGCATATTGTTAACCATTTTGGTTTATTTTGTTGGGTTCATTGGCATGCGAATTTATCAAGATGTTAATGCTTTGCCAATTAGTCCATCGCAGGCCACCACCGTGGGTTTTACGCTGGCAATAATATGCTGGTTTTTACTTCCGAGGAAGAAGTAGCAATTCAGTCGTCATCCAAGGATGGCGGTTGAGAAAGGCGAAAAAATCGAAGCAGGGAAGCTCGGACCAGCCCGCCCGCGCTCCGGGTAGGTCATGCACCCGCAGAAGATTTTGGCTCTTGGTCTCGTTACCGGGTGCGTCGTGCGGTAGCGCGCTTGCAAGTGGCTCTTTGCTGTCAAATGGCAAGTGTTTTCTGCGGTAGACTGCGATTTTGAGCCCTTCAACTTGAACATCGAAGTGGTCCACTCAGTGGCTCACTCACAGCAAGAGAGTTGGGAAAAAATCGTTATAAATCAACGCTCCGGCAGGGTGTGGAAGGGTATCCCGTCCACTCCGCCAGAGTTTCAAAAAGCCTGCAGATCGTTGATTTGCAGGCTTTTTGTTTTTCGGGGCCTGTCTTTCAGGCCGCAAGCGGTAGAACGTTGGGTTCTTCTTGGGCCTCAGCATAGGCAGCGCGTTCCATCAAGGCTTCCAGCGACAGCTCTCTGGACAAGAGGTGGCCTTGGCCCTGGGTGATGCCGAGCGCGAGCAGTTCGTCAAGCTGGCTCCAGGTTTCCACCCCTTCGGCCACAAACGTGGCGTTGTAGCGTTGGGCCGATTCGAGCGCCAGTTCGATGGCCGCGCGCATTCTGGCGTTGCCAATCAGGGCAATCATGGTGTGGTCCACCTTGAGTTCTGAGAACTGGAACCGCGCCAGCACCGCGAGACCTGAGTAGCCGCTGCCAAAATCGTCGAGCGACAGTTTGATGCGCTGCTGGTTGAGGTGTTGCACGTTTTCCCGCACGGTGTCGATGTCGGGCACCGGGTCGTACTCGGTCACCTCCAGCACCAACGCCTCGGGTGGCAGGTCCATGCGCTTGAGCAGCGCGGCCAGCCGCAAGGCGAAGTTGGCCGTGACGAGCGATGCGCTGGAAATGTTGACCGACAGGGGGCGCGCTCCGCCCGCGAGCGACCACCGCTGGTAGTCGCGGCAGGCGCGTTCGATGGTGCACCACTCGAATGCCGGCAGCAGTTTGTGGCGGGCCGCCAGCACCAGCACCTGCCCGGGGGGAACGTGTTGCCCAAGCCCGTCGTTGAAGCGCAACAACGCTTCCGCCCCCACCACCGCGCGCGTGCGCAGGTGGAATTTGGGCATGTAGGCGAGTGGCGGGTTGTTGTTGTCGATCCAGTCGACGAGGCAGGCCAACAGTTGGGCCTCGCGCCTGGCCACGTGGGTGAAGCTGGTGTGCAGAAAGGTCACCGTTCGCAGTTCGTGGCCGTGGGCATGGAGGTACAGCCCGAGATCGCGCAAGGCGGACGCGGCATCGGCATGCCTTTGCGCGTCACAGGTGGCAACGGTCATGGCCAGGCTGGGGGTGGGGCCGTTGGCAGTGTGGCTGTGCATTTTCAGGCTGAGCTCCTGGTGCAGCCGGGTGGCGAGGCCACTGTCGTCCAGGTCGGCCGGGTTGATGCCATCGAGCACCAGCACCAGGCTCAGGTCGGTGAACTGAAACACCCGCAGCTCGAAGGCATGGAGCAAGGACTTGATCGGTTCTTCGTGGACCGTGATGGCGAGTTGCTGTAAAAACTTGTCGCCCCAGCCGTGGCCTTGTGCCAGCAGCATCTGGGTGTGGTTGTTCACGCCGATACAGATCAGGGCCATCTTGTGGGGGGCAGGGCGACCAAAGTGGCGGGCAAGGTGTTCGCCGAGCGCGCGCCGGTTGGGCAACTGCGTCAACGAATCTTTGCGGCTGCTGTCCCAGTCCAGTCGCTGCCGACGCCGGTCGTGTGCGTCGAGCCTGAACATCGCAAACACGCAGACAAAAAAGAGCAGCGCTGGCGCGGCCATCAAGGTCTTGCGCACCAGAGAACCCAGCGAGTTGGTGCGTGGCAGCAAATCGAAAACAACCCAGCCGTCAGGAAGGTGGTGCAGCCCGAGGAGCACCAGGCCGGAGACCACCAGCGTCAACGACCGCATGGCCCACATCCAGAGCATCTGGCGCAGGCCCACATCGGCGAGATCGAGGTGACGGTACCAATGGTGGGCCCAAATGCCGCCGAGCGTGACGATGGCCATGTCGATGCCGGTGTACACCCCTTGCACCGTGCCGGCAAACTGCAAGCGGGCGCCAAAAATCAGCACATACCCCAGCAAGCCGCCGCGCCAGCCGCCCAGCATGCCAGCCAAGAACAACAAGTCGTAGCGGATGGGGGCGCTGGACGGCGGAGGCAGGTAGATGTGCAGCAGCGCGCTGATGCCATAGCCGGCCACCGCCAGCACCACGCTGTGCAGCCAGCCCGCTTGCCGCGGGCCAATGTGCAGCGGGCGGGTGAGCACCAGCATGAGGGCCATCAGCCCGAGCACGGCAGCGTACTGCCACATGAACATGGGGATGGGCCCCAGCTCATAGCGAATCAATTCAAGCCACGACATGGCGTTCTCCCTGGTTCGGCTGTGGGCCGAATCTGGGCGAGAACATACCATCGCTGGCTGGAAGTGTTAATAAATGTGTCTAAATGCGCCGCAGCCTGTCACAAAGGCAGGCTCATGCCGGTTTTCATTTGAAGTTTTTGACGTTCAGCGAGGGCGTGCCGTCGCCAGTGGCCGCCACAAACCCGTGGCCAGGGAGATGCCCAGCAAGATCACGCCACCGCAGACGATCATCCAGCCGGTCACGGCTTCACCCAGGAAGGTGGTCCCATAAAAGACCGCAAAAAGCGGAATCATGAACGTGACGGTGATGGCTTTGGCGGGGCCGGTTCGCGCGATCAGGCGGAAATAGAGGATGTAGGCGAGGGCACTGCAAAACACCGCCAGCGCCACGATGGCGAGCCAGGCCTGTAGGCTGGGTGTCTGCTCAGGCCAGAACCACAGGGTAGGCAGTGCCAGCCCGACCGTGGCGCCCAACTGGCTGCCGGTGGCGTTGACCAGCGGCGGCACACCGGCCAGAAAGCGTTTGGCGTGGTTGGCCGCCATCCCGTAGCACAGGGTGGCGCCCAGGCAGGCCACCACGGCCCAGCCGGTGCCCCCCGCTGTGAAGGTGGCCTTCTCCCACGACAAGAGGGCCACGCCCGCAAAGCCCAAGGCCAGGCCCAGCAGGCGGTTTCTGTCGAGCCTTTCGTGCAGCCACAACCACGCCACCAAGGCGCCAAACAGGGGGGCTGTCGCGTTGAGGATGGCAGACAGTCCGGTTGAGATCGACGTGACCGCGTAGGAGTACAACGCAAACGGTAGGGCCGAACTCAACATGCCTGAAACAAACAAGGCACCCGCGTGCTGCCGCAACCGCGCGAGCTGTCCTTCGCGCCAGAGAAGCGGCAGCAGCACGAGGGCGGCCAGCCCGACACGCCCGCCCGCAGCCGCCACGGCGCCAAACTCGGCGGCGCCCAAACGCATGAACATGAAAGAGGCACCCCACAGGGCCGCCAGCAGCACGAACTCGGCCGCAACAGTGGATTTCATGAGAACAATTCGAGGGTGGCGCCGGTGGGCGAGGTGGGGGGATGGCCGAGTTCAAGGCGCAGCAGGGCGGTCTTGCGCCACAGGCCGCCGGCGTAGCCGGTGAGGCTGCCGTCCGCGCCCAAAACGCGGTGGCAGGGCACGATGATACCCAGGGGGTTGCGCCCCACGGCGGCGCCCACGGCACGCACGGCCGCCGGTCGCCCGATCTGCCGCGCCAGCGCCCCGTAGCTCAGCGACGCGCGCACGGGAATCGTCAGCAAGGCTTGCCAGACCGCGCGCTGGAAATCGGTGCCTTGGTCCAGGTCCAGCGGCAGGTCGAAATCGTTGCGCTCGCCGGCAAAGTAGGCGTGCAACTGGCGTTCGGTGGTGTCCAGTACCGCATGTTCACTTGCAGGGGCGGGGGTGCGGTTGGCCAGCCAGGCCGGCAGGTGGCGCTGGTCATCAAACCACAGGCCGCTCAGGCCGCGTTCGCTGGCCGCCAGCAGCAGCGGGCCCAGTGGGCTGTCGGTGCGGGCCACGGCGACGATGGGGGAGGTGCTTTTCATGTCGGTGTCTCCTGGGAAGAACGGGTGCCGCCGTGCCAGGCGCACATCACGGCATAGGCGCGCCAGGGCCGCCAGGCCTCGGCGCGGCGTTCGGCTTCGCGGCTGGCCTGGCGCACGTTGAGGCCGCGCAAGCCCAGCGCGTGGTGCAAGGCCACGTCGCCGGCCACAAAGGCGTCGGGCCAGTGCAGGGCGCGCATGGCGATGTAGTGGGCGGTCCAGTCGCCTATGCCGGGCAGGGACTTGAGCTGCTCGATGGTGGCCTGCACCGGGGCATCGCTGTCCAGCCGCAATTCGCCGCTGTCCAGCGCACGAGCCAGCGCGCGCAGGGCGGCCTGGCGCTGGCGCGTCACACCCAGCTCGCCCAGGGCATCTTCGGTGGCCTGCGCGATGCTGCGGGGTGTGGGAAACAACCGGTCCAAGCCGGCCCAGGGCGTGGTGATGGGTTCGCCAAAACGCTGTGCCACCCGGCGGGCGAGGGTGCGGGCTGCGGCCACCGTCACCTGCTGGCCCAGCACCGCACGCACCGCCTGCATGAAGCCGTCAAGCGCGCCCGGCAGGCGCTGGCCTTCGGCGTTGTGAAAATCCCGCCCAAGCACTTGTGTGACGGCCTCGGGCTGCAGGTCCAGGTCCAGCGCGTGCCGCACCCGCTGCAGCACCTGGGGCAGCACCGGGGCCAGGCTGCCGGCCACACGCAGCAGCACGCGGGGCCGTTCGGGATCGAAGGCGGCCACCACCCAGCCGATGTGCGTTTGGCCAGCTTGCATCAGGCGCAGCGTGCTGCCCCATTGGGCGATGGGGTGATCAGGCTGCACCACATCCACGCCGTCTATGGTGCGCTGGGCCAGGAAGTCCAACAAACGTGTGCGGTCCAGCGGCGGGCGGTAGTCGAGCCGGAAGCTGAAAGCCTCGGGCAGGGGCGTGTCGGGGGCCTCGCCTGTGGAGCGCCGGAGTTGCAGCGGTGGCAGACCGTAGCGCGCCTTCCATGCCGCGTGGAAGCTGCGTTGCGAGGCGAAACCACTGAGCGAGGCCACCATGGGCACGGGCAGGCGGGTGTCGGTGAGCAGCAGCTTGGCATTGAGCAGCCGCAGCGTCTGCAGAAACTGCAGTGGCCCGGTGCCCCAGTGCTGGCGGAAGATGCGGCGCAGGTGGCGTTCGCTCACACCCAGCCTTTGGGCGATGTGGTCCAGCCCCTCGTTGTCACCGGCACCGTGTTCGACCTGGGCGCGCAGCAGCCGCACGGCCTCGTGCGCCAGCAGGCGGCTGGCGTCTTCGTGGTTCCAGGGCATGGGGCCGCCGGCCGCAGGTGCCAGTTCGGGCCGACAGCGCAGGCAGGGCCGAAAACCCGCCGCCTCCGCCTGGGCCGCGTGATCGAAAAAACGGCAGTTGCCGGCCTTGGGCGTTCGCACCCGGCACACCGGGCGGCAGTAGACGCCGGTGCTGGTGACACCGACAAAAAACACGCCGTCAAAGCGCGCATCGCGGGCGCTCAGGGCGAGGTAGCGGGCATCGGTGTCGGGGGTGTCCATGGGGGCATGATAGGCCGCGCAGAAGAAAAAAATCGCCGTTTTCGGACTTCGTCCTTGGGTGTGCTCGTGAGCCCGTTCGGACGGACCGACCGGGCGGCGGGTGGGGCGCCGCTGCCTACAATCGCGGCATGCTGCAACTCCAACCGGCCATCTTCAAGGCCTACGACATCCGGGGCGTTGTGCCCGACGCCCTCAACACCGAGGTGGCCCATGCGTTGGGCCGTGCCTTCGGTGCCGAGGCCCTGGCCCAGGGCGAGACCACCGTGGCCGTGGGCCGCGATGGCCGCCTGAGCAGCCCCTCGCTTGCCCAGGCGCTGATCCAGGGCCTGTCTGACGCCGGCGTTCAGGTCATCGACGTCGGCATGGTGACCACGCCCATGCTGTATTACGCGGCCAGCACCGCCTGCCGCAGCGGCATTCAGGTCACGGGCAGCCACAACCCCAAAAACTACAACGGCTTCAAGATGGTGCTGGCCGGCCGCGCCATTTTTGGTGATGACATCCAGGGGCTGCGCCGCCGCATGGAACACGGCGACCTGCCCACCCGCGCGGGTGGCGGTGTGCGCACGCTGGATGTGGGCGACACCTACCGCGATCGGATCGTCGGCGACGTGAAGCTGGCACGCCCCATCAAGATCGTGATGGACTGTGGCAACGGCGTGGCCGGTGCCTCGGCGCCCGCGCTGTTCCGCGCCCTGGGCTGCGAGGTGATCGAGTTGTTCAGCGAAGTGGATGGCGAGTTCCCCAACCACCACCCCGACCCGAGCAAACCCGAAAACCTGCGCTGGCTGATCGAGACCTTGCAAAGTTCGAACGCCGAGCTGGGCCTGGCCTTTGATGGCGATGGCGACCGGCTGGGCATCGTCACCAAGAGTGGCGAAAACATCTTTCCCGACCGCCAGATGATGCTGTTCGCCCAGGACGTGCTCTCGCGCGTGCCCGGCGGCACCATCCTGTTCGACGTCAAGTGCACCCAGCGCCTGGGCCCGGCCATCTCGGCGGCGGGCGGCGTGCCGCTGATGTACAAGACCGGCCACTCGCTGATCAAGGCCAAGATGAAAGAGGTCGACGCCCCCTTGGGTGGCGAGATGAGCGGCCACATTTTCTTCAAGGAGCGCTGGTACGGTTTCGACGACGGCAGCTACGCCGGGGCGCGCCTGCTCGAAATCCTGAGCCGCCACACCAACCCGTCGGCGGTGCTCGAAGCCCTGCCGACCAGCTTCAGCACGCCCGAGCTCAACGTGGCCTGCGCCGAAGGCGAGCCACACGCACTGGTGGCCCAGTTGCAGCAGGCCAGCTTCGAGGCGCCGGCCCAGGTCTCCACCATCGACGGTCTGCGCGTGGACTGGCCTGACGGCTTTGGCCTGATCCGCGCCAGCAACACCACGCCGGTGTTGGTGCTGCGCTTCGAGGGGCAGACGCCCGAGGCCCTGCACCGCATCGAGGCGCGCATGATGGCCTTGCTCAAGTCGGTGAAGCCCGATGCCTTGATTCAACAAGCGGCGCACTGATGACCTCCGCCCGCCCCAGCGACGACCCCGAGGTCATTGTCTTCAACCTCAAGAAGCGCTACACCGGCGTCTCGGCAACGGTCAACGCGCTGGTGCCTATTCAACTGGGGCAGTGGCGCCTGGCCTACTGCGGCACGCCGCTGCCACACGGTGTGCCGGGCATGACGCTGAAGCAGGCCATCGCGCTGTCGCGCAAACCACCCGCCGGGCGCGCGTTCCGGATTTGGCACGTGCGGCGCGACCACGAAATGATGGCTGGCCTGTGGGCGCGCGATGTGCTGCGTTTGCCCATCAAGCTGGTGTTCACTTCGGCCGCGCAGCACCTGCACGGGCGTTTCCCGCGCTGGCTGATCTCGCGCATGGACGCGGTGATTTCCACCACACCCCTGGCCGCCCGTTTTGTGCCCAACACCACCGCCGTGGTGCCACATGGCATTGACCTGCAGCGCTTCGCCCCACCGCCCGACAAGGTGAACGCCTGGGCCGATTCGGGCCTGCCCGGCCGTTACGGCATCGGCACCTTTGGCCGCGTGCGGCCCGACAAGGGCAGCGATGTGTTTGTGGACGCCATGATCGCCGCGCTGCCGCACCTGCCCGACGCCACCGCTGTCATTGCCGGCCTGGCGCAGCCCCAGCACCAGGCTTACGAAACGGCGCTTCGGGAGAAAATCGCCGCCGCCGGCTTGAGCGAGCGCATCGTTTTCCTGGGCGAGGTGCCGGCGGCCGAGGTGCACCGCTGGTACCAACGCTGCCTGCTGTGTGTGGCCTGCCCACGCTACGAACCCTTTGGTCTCACCCCTTTCGAGGCGGCGGCCACCGGCTGTGCCGTGGTGTGTTCGCGCACGGGTGCCTTCGACCAACTCACCGAGCCGGGTGAAACCGGTGAATTGGTGGACACCGGCGACGCGGTTGGCCTGGCGGATGCCGTGCGCCGCGTGATGGCCGACCCGCAGCGCACGCTGGCCATGGGCGAGGCCGCGCGCCAGCGCGTGACCGAGCGTTTCTCGCTGGCGCAGGAGGCGGCCGGTATTGGCCGCGTCTACCGGCAACTCTTCGACAAGACATGACACTGGCCCAGCGCCTGGCCTTGGCGGTGTATGGCGCCGTGACCACGCTGGCCCAACCGCTGCTGCGGCGCAAGCTGCGCCAGCGTGGGCAGGTGGAACCGGGCTACCTGGATGCAGTGGAAGAACGTTTCGGCCGCTATGGCGCAGAAGCGGCGTCGCGCGCTTGGGTGTGGGTTCATGCCGTGTCCCTGGGCGAAACCCGGGCCGCCGCGCCGCTGATCGCCGCCCTGCGCGAGCAACAACCCGGCCTGCGCCTGCTGCTGACCCACGGCACCGCCACCGGCCGCGCCGAAGGCCAGCGCCTGCTGCGCCCGGGTGACCGCCAGGCCTGGCTGCCCTGGGACACGCCGGGTGCCACGCAGCGCTTCCTGGCCCATTTCCGTCCGACCGTCGGTGTGCTCATGGAAACCGAGGTCTGGCCCTGCCTCACACGGGCCTGCCGTTCGGCTGGCGTGCCGCTGCTGCTGGTCAACGCCCGCCTCAGCGAAAAATCACTGAAGCAAGCATGGCGCTTGAAAACCTTGTCGCAGGCCACCTATGGCGGCCTGCACGCGGTCTACGCCCAAACCGAAGCAGACGCCCAGCGGCTGCGCCAACTCAAAGCACCGGTGCAAGGCGTCTTCGGCAACCTCAAGTTCGACGCCACGCCCAGCGCCGCGCAACTGGCGACGGCGCGGCGCTGGCGCGCATCGCCCGCAGCGCGCCCCGTGGCCCTGCTGGCCAGCGCGCGCGAGGGCGAGGCGGCGATGTGGCTGGCGCAGCGCCAACCCGGTGCCCTGTGGTTGGTGGTGCCGCGTCACCCGCAGCGTTTCGACGAGGTGGCGGCCTTGCTGGCCGGTGCGGGCCTGAAGGTGTCGCGCCGCAGCCAATGGCCCGAATCCGGCCCCAGCGCCGCCGACTGGGTGGCCGATGTCTGGCTGGGCGATTCGCTGGGCGAGATGGCGCTGTACTACGGCTTGGCCGAGGTGGCCTTGCTGGGTGGCAGCTTTGCGCCCCTGGGCGGGCAGAACCTGATCGAGGCGGCCGCCTGTGGCTGCCCGGTGGTGATGGGGCCACACACCTTCAACTTCCTGGAAGCCGCCGAGCGGGCCCAGGCCTGTGGCGCGGCCTTGCGGGTGGCCGACATGGGCGAAGCCTGCCAAACCGCGACGACCTTGTTGAACGATGGCGCGCGTTTGGCGGTGGCTCGCCAGGGCACGGTGACATTGATCGATGGCGGGCGGGGTGCCGTGCAACACACGGCCCAGGCGGTGATGGCGGCGCTGGCCCGACCGTGATCAGGCGGGTTCGGGCCCGCTGTGGGGGGCCTGTGTGATGCTGGCGCGTTCGCGCTTCTGGCCATACATGCGGCCATCGGCCTCGCGCAGCAAGGCCACCAGGTTGTCGCCGTCCTCCGGGAAACACGCCACGCCCATGCTGATGCCCACGGGCGTGGGCGGACCATCAAACAGAGGTGACGCGTCCAGCGTGCTCCGCAGCCGCGCCACAGCGGCCTGCACGGCCTGTGGGCTTGAGGCTTCCAGCACCACCACAAACTCGTCACCGCCGAGCCGCGCTACCAGGTCGGTCTCCCGGGTGGCTTGCCGGGCGCGTTGCGCCACTTCGCGCAGCACACCGTCACCGGCGGCGTGGCCGTGGCGGTCGTTCAGTCCCTTGAATCCGTCCAGATCCAGCAGCACCACGGCCAGGTGATCGCCGTGCCGCTGGGCACGTCGCAAGGCCTGCGCGGCAAAGCTGTCGAGCTGGCGGCGGTTGGCCAGACCCGTGAGTGGGTCGATCAAGGCCATCTGCTGCAGCCGTTCCTGCACGCTGAGGTTGACCGCCAGGCTCATGCCACATATCCAGGCCAGGTTGTGGGTCAACAGCAACAGGAACACCAGTCCCATCACCGGGTGGTCCTGCATGGGCGTGCCGGGTGGCGACTGCCAGGACAACGTGGCGCGCACCACCAGGGCCAGGCCGGCCAGCGCCACAAACACGGCGCATGTGCCGTAGAGGGCCCGCCAGTGGCCCTGGGTGTGTTGCAGCAGCAGCACCGCCGTGGCCAGCAGCACACACGCGACCACGGGATCCAGCGTGCCGTAACGCATGCGGGCGTCGGTGGCATACACCGACGACAGGAGCACCACCAGCCCCATCACCGGCGCCCACCAGCCCCAGCGGCCCCTGGCCTGCGGCATGCGTTTGAAACGCAGCAGCCCTTCGATATGCAAGAGGGCCGCACCCACCAGCAGGCTGTTGTTGACGGGCGAGATGAACACGCCCAGCGCCGGGCGCATGATGACCGCCAAAAATCCCAGGCCACTGCAGACCGCCGCCACCGTCCACACCCCCGGGCCGGGCACGTCGCGGTTGATGTGCCACAACGCCAGCATCACCAGGATCGCGACGCCGTTCACAATGGCGACGATCAGGCTGAGCGTGGGGTAGTGAAGCTCATACATGGGCTTGGTAAATTTAACACTTTCGCCCACTTTCCACACCTGTGCCCACCCTGCCTCATGCGCATCCGATGAACCGCCCACCCAAAATCCCCCAGTCGGTGCTGGTCGTCATTCACACACCCGATCTGCACGTGCTGCTGATCGAGCGCGCCGACGCCCCCGGTTTCTGGCAATCGGTGACCGGTGCCAAGGATTTTGCCGAGGAGACGTGGGGCCAGACCGCGGCGCGCGAGGTCGCGGAAGAAACCGGCCTGGACGCACACGCCCCGGGCCACCGGCTGCGTGACTGGGGGCTGGAAAACGTGTACGAGATCTACCCCCAATGGCGCCACCGCTACGCGCCCGGCGTCACCCACAACACCGAACGCCTGTTTGGCCTGTGTGTGCCGGCGCCGCTGCCCGTGCGCTTGAACCCACGCGAGCACACGGCCCAGGGTTGGTGGCCTTGGGCGCAGGCTGCCGAGCGCTGTTTTTCGCCATCCAACGCCGAGGCCATTCTGTGGTTGCCCCGGCTGGGTGGCATGATGGTGTGATGGACAGTTTCCGCGTTGCCACCTACAACATCCACAAAGGCGTGCAGGGCCTGGGGCCGGCGCGCCGGCTCGAAATCCACAACCTCGGTCACGCGGTGGAGCAGCTCGACGCCGACATCGTGTGCCTGCAGGAAGTGCGCAGCCACCACCACAAGCTCAAGAAGCGCTTTCAGCATTGGCCGGAGCAGGCGCAGGCCGACTACCTCTCGCCCGAAGGCTACGAAGCCATCTACCGCACCAACGCCTTCACCCGCCACGGCGAACACGGCAACGCGCTGTTGTCGCGCTGGCCGGTGCTGGCCACGGGCCACCACGACGTGTCGGACCACCGCTTCGAGCAGCGTGGCCTCTTGCACGCGGTTGTCAACGTGGCCCATCGCACGGTGCACGTGGTGGTGGTGCACCTGGGCCTGATCCACGCCAGCCGGGAACGTCAGGTGCAGCGCTTGGGGCAGTTCATCGAACGCGAGGTGCCGGCCGGCGCGCCCCTGGTGGTGGCGGGCGATTTCAACGACTGGAGCGCCAAGCTGCTCGCGCCCATGGCCAACCTGGACCTGCGCACCTTCGACGGCATACGCCTGCCCACCTTCCCCTCGCGCCTGCCTTTGCTGCACCTGGATCGCATCTACGTGCGGGGCCTGCGGCCGGTGTCGGCCCACGTGCCTCATGGGCGGGCGTGGGCGCGCATGTCCGACCACCTGCCGCTGGTGGCGGAGCTGTCGTTCTGAGTGCCATGGCGTCGCCGGCCACAGACAACTGGCGCCCAGCACGCCCACAACCCGGCCACCGCCTGCTGCTGCTGCAGGGCGGTGACGCGTTTTTCCCCGCCCTGGTGGCGGCCATGGACGCGGCCGTGCAGTCGGTGCACCTGGAAACCTACATCTTCGAATTTGCCGGCAGCGCCCTTCAAGTGGCCGAGGCCCTGGAGCGCGCCGCTCGGCGTGGGGTGCACGTGCGCCTGGTGGTGGACGGCATTGGCACGCCCCACATCCCCACCGAATGGCAACAGCGGCTGGCGGCGGCCGGGGTGTACTGGCGCGTGTACGCCCCACTGGGCCGGTTTGGCCTGGCCTTGCCCAGCAACTGGCGCCGCCTGCACCGCAAGCTGTGCGTGGTGGATGGCAGCGTGGGGTTTTGTGGTGGCATCAACATCATCGACGACCTCGACGACGTGGCGCTGGGGCGGCTCGCCCACCCACGGCTGGATTTTTCGCTCCAGGTCAGTGGCCCGCTGGTGGCCGACATGACGGAAACCATGGAGCGCTTGTGGTGGCGCCTGCAGGCCGTGCGCAAGGCGCGGCAGCGCGAGTTCCGTGCCGCCTGGGACGCCTTGCGCGCGGGCACGCCGGTGGGCGATTTTTCGTCGCTGTTCGCGTCCGACCTGGGCCACGGCGCCCACGCCGGCAACGCCGCCCTGGTGCTGCGCGACAACCTGCGCCACCGCCACGACATCGAGCGCGCCTACCTCAAGGCCATTGGCGAATCGCACCACGAGGTGCTCATCGCCAACGCCTATTTCATCCCCGGGCGCAAGCTGCGCCGGGCGCTGACCATGGCGGTGGCGCGGGGCGTGCGCGTGCGCCTGTTGTTGCAGGGCAAATACGAGCACTTTCTGCAGTACCACGCGGCGCGGCCGGTGTTCCACCAGCTGCTGCGTGCCGGCATCGAAATTTACGAATACGTGCCCAGTGCGCTGCACGCCAAGGTGGCTGTGGTCGATCAGCGCTGGGCCACGGTGGGCTCCACCAACCTCGATCCCCTGAGCCTGTTGCTGGCGCGCGAGGCCAACGTGGTCAGTGCCGACGAGGGTTTTGCCAAGGCTTTGCACGAACGCCTGGATCACATCGTCACCCACCAGGGCCGGGCGCTGCAGCGGCACGAGCTGGCGGCGCGCCCTTGGCCGCAGCGTGCCCTGGACCGGCTGGCTTTTATGGTCATGCGCGCGACGCTGTTTGTGACCGGCCACAGATACTGATGACTGCCCCCACGCTCCACCGCTTCGCGGGTCGCTGCCCCCCATGGGGGCTGATCGGCCTTGGGGCGGCCCGGCGGCCGATCGGTTTGTTGACGTGCAAGACCTGATCGTTCAGCGCCCCGAAGGCCTGTACTGCCCGCCGGGCGATTTCTACATCGATCCCTGGCGCCGCGTGGAGCGTGCCGTCATCACCCACGCGCACGCCGACCACGCGCGCGCCGGCCACGGCCACTACCTGGCCACCGCCGTCTCAGAAGGGGTGCTGCGCGCGCGCCTGGGCAACATCACCCTGCAGCCGTTGGCCTATGGCGACGTGGTGGAACACCGGGGTGTGCGCATTTCATTGCACCCGGCCGGGCACGTGCTGGGCTCGGCCCAGGTGCGGGTGGAACAAGCCGGTCGTGTGTGGGTGGCCAGCGGCGATTACAAGGTCGCGCCCGACCCCACCTGCGCGGCCTTCGAGCCCGTGCGTTGCGACGTGTTCATCACCGAATCCACCTTCGGCTTGCCGATCTACCGCTGGCAGACCGATGCGCAGGTCTTTGCCGAGATCAATGCCTGGTGGGCACAGAACGCGGCACTGGGCCGGGCCAGCGTGTTGGCCTGCTACAGCTTTGGCAAGGCGCAGCGCCTGCTGGCGGGGGTGGACGCGTCCATCGGCCCCATCGTCTGCCACGCTGCCGCCGAGCCCATCAACCGCGCCTACCGCGAGGCCGGTGTGGCTTTGCCTGACACCACGCCCGCCACGTCGTTGGACAAATCCGCCGTCGGGCGCGCCCTCGTGTTGTGCCCGCCTGCGGCCATGGCAGGCACCTGGCTGCGCCGCTTCGGCGACCACAGCGACGCTTTTGCCAGCGGCTGGATGCGGCTGCGCGGCGGCCGCCGGCGCGGTGGCTTCGACCGGGGCTTTGCCCTGAGCGACCACGCCGACTGGCCCGGCCTGATGTCGGCCATTGGCGCCACGGGCGCACAACGGGTCATCGTCACCCACGGCAGCGTGCCGGTGATGGTGCGCCACCTCACCGAACAAGGTCTGCAGGCCGAGGCGTTCGAGACCCAGTACGGCGATACGCAGGAAGCGGCGGCGGAGGCGTCGGTATGAAGCGTTTTGCCGCGCTCTACGCCGACCTGGACGCCAGCACGTCTACCCAGGCCAAGCTGGAAGCATTGCGTCGCTATTTCAGCGACGCGCCGCCTGAAGATGCGGCCTGGGTGGTGTACTTCCTGGCCGGAGGCAAGCCGCGCCAGGTCGTGCGCACCGCCGCTTTGCGTGCCACCGCCTGCGAACTGGCGGGTTTGAGCGACTGGCTGTTTGAAGCCAGCTACCAAGTGGTGGGCGATTTGGCCGAAACCATTTCGCTGTTGATTCCTGATGGGCAGGATGGCCAAAGCCCGCTGGCCCAGTTGGGCTTGAGCCACTGGATGACCGAACAACTGTTGCCGCTGCGCGGGCAACCGCCTGAGGCCGTGGACGCCCCCTTGCGCGCTATGTTCACGGCCTTGGATGCCGCTGGCCGCTTCTTGCTCATCAAGCTGGTGGGCGGGGGGTTTCGTGTTGGGGTGAGCAAGCTGCTGGTGCAGCGGGCCTTGGCCGAACACGCGGGGCTGGACCCCAAACGCGTGGCTCAGCGCATGATGGGCTACACCGATGCCAAGCGCATGCCCACCGCCTCCCGCTTCCTGGCCCTCGTCGCGCCCGAGGGCAGCGCCGACGATGAAGCGCGCAACGACGGTCAGCCCTACCCCTTTTTCCTGGCCCATCCTCTGGCCGATTTGTTTGACCCGCCCGACGACACCAGGGCTTGGGGCGCTGTGTTGGGCGCTCTCGATCAGTGGCTGGTGGAGTGGAAGTGGGACGGCGTGCGGGGCCAGGTGGTCAAGCGCGCTGGGCAGGTGTGGGTGTGGACACGCGGCGAAGAGCTGGTGACCGAGCGCTACCCTGAGTTGGTCGCGCTGGCCGCCACCTGGCCCGACGGCACGGTGCTGGACGGCGAAATCCTGGCGTGGAACGCGCCCAACAACAGCCCGGCGCCGTTTGCCCTGCTGCAACAGCGCATCGGTCGTCGAAGTGTGACCCGCAAGCTGCTGACCGAGGTGCCGGTCACTTTCATTGCCTATGACCTGCTGGAAGCCCAAGGGATGGACCAACGCGACCAACCCCTGTGGTGGCGGCGCGAGCAACTGCAGGCCTTGGCGGTTCAATGCCCGACATTGCGCCTGTCCCCGCTGGTGCAGGCCGTGGATTGGCCAGCCCTGGCGGCCCAGCGCGCCCAGGCCCGCGAACAAGGCCATGAAGGCCTGATGCTCAAACAGCGTGAGGCCCGCTATGGCGTGGGCCGCACGCGCGGCGACGGGCTGTGGTGCAAGTGGAAACTGGACCCCATGGCGGTGGACGCGGTGCTGATCTACGCCCAGGCTGGCCACGGCCGCCGCGCCTCGCTCTACACCGACTACACGTTTGCCGTCTGGAGCCGCCCGCCCGTGGACGCGCAAGAGGCGCAGGCGGTGATCGATGCCATCGCGCGGCGCGAGCCGGCACAGCCCGGGGCGTTGCAACTGGTGGCCTTTGCCAAGGCCTATTCGGGCCTGACCGATGCCGAATTCGCGCAGGTGGACGCCGTCATCCGCCAGACCACGCTGGAAAAGTTTGGCCCCGTGCGCAGCGTGCGGCCCACCCTGGTGTTCGAACTGGGGTTTGAGGGCATTGGTGCCAGCACACGCCACAAGAGCGGACTGGCGGTGCGTTTTCCGCGCATGTTGCGGCTGCGCACCGACAAGCCCTTGCACGAGGCCAACACCCTCGCCGACCTGCAGGCCCTGGTGGTCCGGCGCCAATAACCTCATGCACGCGGCGCATGGGGGCCGGTGTTAGCATGGCCCAATGTTGAGGAAAGTTGAGCCAATCATGAACCCTACCGACGATTCCGGTCGGCGCGACGAGGACGTCGGTGTCCCCGTGTCGGTCAAGATCCGCGAGCGGATCAAGAGCGCGCGCAAGCGTTTCCACTCCAACGACAACATCGCCGAGTTCATCCAGCCTGGCGAACTCGACAAGCTGCTCGACGAGGTGACCGTCAAGATGCAGGGCGTGCTCGACGCCATGGTGATCGACACCGAGAACGACCACAACACCGGTGACACCGCGCGCCGCGTGGCCAAGATGTACCTCAAGGAGGTCTTCAACGGTCGCTACGTCAAAGGCCCCAGCGTCACCGAATTTCCCAACGCCGAGCACCTCAACGAGCTGATGATCGTCGGGCCCATCACCGTGCGCAGCGCCTGCAGCCACCACTTCTGCCCGGTCATTGGCAAGATCTGGATTGGTGTGATGCCCAACGAGCACACCAACGTGATCGGCTTGTCCAAGTACGCGCGCCTGGCCGAGTGGATCATGGGCCGCCCACAAATCCAGGAAGAGGCGGTGGTGCAGCTGGCCGATCTGATCCAGGAAAAAACCCAGCCCGACGGCCTGGCCATCGTGATGGAAGCCAGCCACTACTGCATGGCGTGGCGCGGCGTGAAGGACATGGACAGCAAAATGATCAACTCGGTCATGCGCGGTGTGTTCCTCAAGGACCCCAACCTGCGGCGTGAATTCCTGTCCCTCATTCCCCGAAAGAACTGACCATGCTGGTGCGCCTGCTCTACGTCAGCCGCGCGGTCGAAAAAGACTGCTCGGCCGCCATCGAATCCATCCTGCACGCCTCGCGCAACCACAACCTCAACCACGGCATCACCGGCATCCTGTGCTACGGCGGTGGGGTGTTCTTGCAAGCCATCGAAGGCGGTCGCGAGGCGGTCAACAAGCTCTACAACCACCTGATCGAAGACGATCGCCACACGGACGTGGTGCTGCTGCACTACGAAGAGATCACCGAGCGACGCTTTGGTGGCTGGACCATGGGCCAGGTCAACCTGAGCAAGCTCAACACCTCCATCGTGCTCAAGTACTCTGAAAAACCCGAGTTCGATCCGTATTCGGTGTCGGGCAAGGTGTCCTTGGCCTTGTTGGAAGAGTTGATGGCCACCGCCTCCATCATCGGTCGCGCCTGAGCGCAGTGCTCCCGCAAGGCCGCAGCCCGTGCCCGGTGCTGCGGCCTTTGCCATTCTGAACCACCGTGTCGCCCACCGCTTTCCTGCTCATCGTGCTGGCCGGTCTTATCCACGCCGGCTGGAACATCGTCGCCAAAAAGGCCGGTGGCGACGCGCGGTTTGCCTTTTTTACGGCCGTGCTGATGATGCTGGTGTGGGCGCCTTTGGGTGCTTGGCTGGGCGTGGACGAGGTGCCCCGCTGGGGCGCCACCGAATGGGCCTTTGTGGTGGCCAGCGGTGTGTTGCATGTGGCCTATTACGTGGTGCTGTTGCGCGGCTACCGCAAAGCGGATCTCACCGTCGTCTACCCGCTGGCGCGCGGCACCGGCCCGCTGTTGTCGTCGCTGGTGGCCATCGTCTGGTTGGGCGAGCGCATCTCGGCCCTGGGGGCGCTGGGCATCGCGGGGGTGGTGGGTGGTGTGTTCCTGATCGCCGGTGGGCCCGGCTTGTTGCGTGCTGCGCACGACCCCACGGCGCGTGCTCGGGTGCACAAGGGCATGTGGTACGGGGCGATCACGGGGGTCTTCATCGCGTCCTACACCGTGGTGGACGGCTACGCGGTGAAGGTGCTGCTGATGTCACCCATCCTGGTGGACTACATGGGCAACTTTGTGCGGGTGGCCGTGCTGGCACCCAACGCCTTGCGCGATCAGACGGCGATGTGGGCCCTCTGGCGCACGCAGTGGCGCCACGCGCTGGTGGTGGCCATCATCAGCCCGGTGGCTTACGTGCTGGTGCTCTACGCCATGCGTGAAGCCCCGCTGTCGCACGTGGCGCCGGCGCGCGAGGTGTCCATGCTGTTCGCCGCCTTGCTGGGCGGGCATCTGCTGGGCGAGGGTGACCGCATCGCGCGCCTGTTCGGCGCCGCGTGTATTGCGGGTGGTGTCACCGCCCTGGCCTTGGGATGAGCATGAACCTGCCGGCCGTCATCGGTTGCGACTTTTCCAGCGCCCCTTCGCGCCGCAAACCCATTGTGGTGGCGCACGGCCGGTTGGTGAGCGGGCGGGTGGCATTGGGTCACATCGACACCTTCGACAGCCTGGACACCTGGGCCGCGTGGCTGGCGCAGCCGGGTGACTGGGTGGGGGGCTTCGACCTGCCTTTTGGTCTTCCGCGTGAACTGGTCGAACACCTGGGCTGGCCCACCGAGTGGAGCGCTTGTATGGACCACTACGCCGCCTTGTCGCGCGAGCAGATCCGCGCGCAGTTTGCCGCCTTCTGCGATGCGCGTCCCGCCGGCCACAAGTTTGCCCACCGAGCCACCGACGGCCCGGCCGGTTCCAGCCCCAGCATGAAGTGGGTGAATCCGCCGGTGGCCTACATGCTGCACGCGGGCGTGCCGCGGCTGCGTGCGGCCGGCGTGGCCATGCCCGGTTTGTGCGCGGGTGACCCTCGGCGTGTGGCGCTGGAAGCCTACCCCGGCCTGCTGGCGCGCGAGCTGTTGGGGCAGCGTTCTTACAAAAGCGACGACAAGGCCAAACAAACGCCCGAGCGCCTGATCGCGCGCAAAGACCTGGTGGAGGCGCTGGAGCAGGGCCGCACGCGGTTGGGTTTGCGTCTCAAGCTCAGCCACGCGCAGCGCGATGCGCTGGTGGACGACGCCAGCGGCGACCGTCTGGACGCGGTGTTGTGTGTGCTGCAGGCGGCGTGGGCCTTGACACAACACCTGGCCGGGCGCTCCCGCTACGGCTTGCCCGAAAGCGATCCGCTGGAGGGTTGGATCGTTAGCGCCGCCTAGAATGGCGGGGTTCGGTCGTTCAGACCGGGCATGCGTTCTCAGGGCGGGGTGAAATTCCCCACCGGCGGTGATGGTGGCCTGGTCCACACGAGTGCCGCGAGCGCCTGGGTGCCTGTCACCCAGGGTCAGCAGACTCCGGTGAGATCCCGGGACCGACGGTCACAGTCCGGATAAAAGAGAGCGCGAGCCGCTTGCGCGTGCTGGCCTTTGGGTCGCATGAGGCGTGCGCGTGCTTGTGCGCCCTGATTCAGTCCACTCCTTTTTGAGGAAACCATGAATCAGACCCCACTGCCTTCCCACCTTCGTTTTGCGTTTGTCGAGGCCTCCTGGCACGCCGACATCGTGCACCAGGCGCGTGACGCCTTTTTCGAGACCATGGCGCAAGCCGGGTTTGGTGCCGATGCCATCGACGTGTTCGATGTCCCCGGCGCTTTTGAAATCCCGCTCCACGCCCAGCGGCTGGCGCGCTCAGGGCGCTATGCCGCCGTGGTGGGCAGCGCGCTGGTGGTGGACGGCGGCATCTACCGCCACGACTTTGTGTCGGCCACCGTGGTGCAAGCCCTGATGGACGTGCAATTGCAGACCGGCGTGCCGGTGATTTCGGCTGTGCTCACGCCCCACCACTTTCACGAACACGCGGAGCACCGCAAGTACTTCCTGCGTCACTTTGCCGTCAAGGGCACGGAAGCGGCCGAGGCTTGTTTGCAGACGGTGGCCAGTTTGCTGCGTCTGCCGCCGGTGCTGGGCTGATCAGCCGAAAGGGCGCACGCCGATCAGCAGGCCGTGGGCCCACAAGGCAAACACCACCCAGCTGGCGCCCCCCACCAGCACCGACACGGCGGTGCCGGTGCGGCTGGCGGCCGGGTAGGTGGTGCCCAGGGCGCGGTCGTGGCGGCGACTGACAATGAACAACACCACCGCCCAGGCCAGGAAACCGCCGAACAGCAGCACATCAGCCAGGTTGCCGTTGGCCAGCAGGTGGGCCAGCGCCCACAGCTTGGTGCCCAGCAGCATGGGGTGGCCCCAGCGCGCCTTGAACACATTGCGTGGCACGTAGGCCGCCGCCAGCAACACAAAGCTGCCGAGCGTGAGCAGGCTGGCCGCGTGGCGCATGCCCAACGGGGGCACCCACAGCGTCACAGGTGCCTGACGGGCCAGGCCATAGCCCCAGCAGATGGCCACAAAACCGGCCAGGCTGACCAGGCTGTAAAGGCCTTTCCAGGCGCCTTCGCCCAGGCGGGCGCGGGTCGCGTCGCGCCAGGGCGCGGCGAAGACGCGCACGGAGTGCACGCCCAAAAATATCACGAGGCCGAGGATCAGCAGGTTCATGGCGGGTGCGGTTGCGAGGTGGTGCCGATGTGGCTGCCGCATTATGGTTCAGCCATTCCGGTGACGCGCGCAGTGCTCACAAGACCCCCAAGTGGCGGGGGCAGGGGTATGCTCAGGCCCATGTTGCGATGTGCTGCCGTGTGGTGTGTGGCTTGGTCTGTGTGGGCTTTGGCCGGGGCAGCGCCCGCGCGCGGTGGGCACGCCGACGGCGAGGTGTTGCTGGGGGCCGTGGTGCTGCGGGTGGTGGATGGCGACAGCCTGTGGGTGCGCCCGTCGGGTGGTGCGCCACTGCGCCTTCGGGTGTCGGGCGTGGACGCGCCGGAGATTTGCCAGCGCCATGGGCGCGAAGCGCGCGATGCGCTGGCCACACGCTTGCAAGGCCACACAGTGCGTGTCACCCTGCAGCACAAAGACACCTACGACCGCTGGCTGGCGCGCGTCGATGGCCCGGACGGTGATGTGGGCGCTTGGCTCGTGGGGCAGGGGCACGCCTGGTCCATGCGCTGGCACAACAACCCAGGTCCATACGCCGTGCAGGAGAGTGCGGCGCGCAAGGCGCGGCGGGGGCTGTTCAGCGAGCCACGCCCGGAGCCACCACGCGATTTCAGGCGCCGGAATGGGCCCTGTCAGGCCGGTGGTGCGCCACACACCGGGCAGCCAGGTTGACGGCCCATGCGGATGTCGGTGAAGGCCATGCTGCGGCCGTCCAGCATCAGCAAGCGGCCCACCAGCTGTGAGCCCATGCCCGACAAAATTTTGAGCGCCTCGGCCGACTGCATGGTGCCCACGATGCCCACCAGCGGCGCAAACACGCCCATGGTGGCGCAGCGCACCTCTTCCATGTCGTCGCTCTCGGGGAACACGCAGGCATAACACGGGCTGTTGCTATCGCGCGGGTCGTACACCGAAAGCTGGCCATCCAGACGGATGGCCGCGCCCGACACCAGCGGCACACCATGGCGCACACAGGCGCGGTTGATGGCGTGGCGGGTGGCGAAGTTGTCGGTGCAATCGAGCACCACCTGGGCCTGGGGCACGAGTTGGTCCAGCAGCGTGGCGTCGGCCCGCTGCAGCACGGTGGTGATCTGCGGATCGGGGTTGATGGCCGACATGGCTTCGCGCGCCGAGGCGGCCTTGGCCATGCCCACACGGGCCAGCGTGTGGGCCACCTGGCGCTGCAGGTTGGTGGCGTCCACCGTGTCGTGGTCCACCAGGGTGATGTGGCCGACCCCGGCGCTGGCCAGGTAGAGCGCCACCGGTGAGCCCAGGCCACCGGCACCAATCACCAGCGCGTGGGATGCCAGCAACCGTTCCTGCCCCTCGATGCCCAACTCGTCGAGCAGAATGTGGCGCGAGTAGCGCAGCAGCTGTTCGTCGTTCACGCGTGGGCCTGAGCGCTCAGTTCTCTTTTTTCTCTTCCGGGCGTTCGGTCTGCGTCTTGCTGACGATCACCGGCTGGCCTTTGAGTCGGTTGAGCGCTTGCTGCAGCTGGAAGTCTTTGTCGGAGCCGAACTCGGGCATCAGGCGCTGGCCCGGGTTTTTGCGGGTTTCCTCTTCCAGGCGCAGGCGGGCGCGTTCGCGCGCTTCCTCGCGGGCCTTGGTGGTTGCGGCGTCGGGCTTGTCGGCGTTTTTGTCCTGGCCGTTGCCCAGGTGGGCGGTCAGATCGGCCTCGCGGGTGCGCAGGGCCGCAAACAAGTTGCCTTCTTCGGTTTCGTCCACCAGCACCTCGGGCACGATGCCCTTGGCTTGAATCGAGCGGCCCAGCGGCGTGTAGTAACGCGCGGTGGTGATCTTGAGCGCCGTGTCGGGGCCCAGCGGGCGCACCGTCTGCACCGAGCCTTTGCCAAAGGTCTGGCTGCCCATGATCACGCCACGTTTGTGGTCTTGCAGCGCACCAGCCACAATTTCACTGGCCGAGGCCGAACCCTCGTTGACCAGCACCACAAGGGGCACGGTCTTGAAGACGCCCTTGGTGTTGTCGGTCAGGCGTTTGATGGGGTCGTTGCCGCCCCGGCGCAGGTAGAACTGGGGCGCGGCCTTGTAGACAAACTTGCTTTCTTCGAGCTGGCCGTTGGTGGAGACCACGGTCACGTTTTCGGGCAGGAAAGCGGCCGAGATAGCCACCGCTGCGTCGAGCAGACCGCCCGGGTCGTTGCGCAGGTCCAGCACCAGGCCTTTGAGCTGCGGCGATTCCTTGTGGATCTCTTCGAGCTTGCGGGCGAAGTCTTCCACCGTGCGTTCCTGGAACTGCGACACGCGCAGCCAGGCGTAGCCGGGTTCGATCACCTTGGACTTGACGCTCTGGGTCTTGATTTCCTCGCGTGTGATGGTGACCGGGAAGGTCCGGTTCTCATCCTTGCGGAAGATGGTCAGTTGCACCTTGGTGTTGGGCTCGCCGCGCATGCGCTTGACGGCGTCGTTGATCGACAGGCCCTTGACCAAGGTGTCGTCGATCTTGGTGATCAGGTCGTTGGGCTTGAGGCCAGCGCGAAAGGCGGGTGAGCCTTCGATGGGCGACACCACCTTGACCAGGCCATCTTCCATGCTGATTTCGATGCCCACGCCCACAAACCGGCCGCTGGTGCCCTCGCGGAATTCCTTGAAGGACTTCTTGTCGAAATACTGGGAGTGCGGGTCCAGGCTGGCCACCATGCCGGAGATGGCATCAGAGATCAGCTTTTTCTCGTCCACCGGCTCCACGTAGTCGGTCTTGACCATGCCAAACACCGCTGCCAGCTGCTGCAGCTCCTCCAGCGGCAATGGCGACAGCGTGCCCCGTGCCACGGCTTGCACCTGCACGGTGGTCAGTGCGCCCGCCATCGCGCCCAGCGCAATCCAGCCGGCGATCTTCAGTTTCTGGCCCATGTCCCAACACCTTCAAAAATGGTCAAGGCAATATACACCTCAGAGTGCGCTCCAAGGTTTCGGTTCCGCAAAGACCATGGCTCGCTTCTGCGAAGCAGATTGTCCAATGGGCCGCAGCGCCGGGCCGCCCCAAGCAAGGCCGCGCCCCCATGGGGGGCAGCGACCCGCGGAGCGGCGGAGCGTGGGGGTGGCCATTCAGGCCTTGCCCTGATTGGCCACGGCAGCAGCAGCCCGGGCCGCCGCCTCGGCATCGCCCAGGTAGTAGCTCTTGATGGGCTTGAGGTTGGCGTCCAGCTCGTACACCAGCGGGATGCCGTTGGGGATGTTGACGCTGACGATGTCGTTGTCGCCGATGTTGTCGAGGTACTTCACCAGCGCGCGGATGCTGTTGCCGTGGGCGGCGATCACCACCCGTTGGCCACTCTGGATGGTGGGCGCCAGCACCTCGTTCCAGAACGGCATGACGCGGGCCACGGTGTCCTTGAGGCACTCGGTCAGGGGGATCTGCTCGGGCGACAGGGCGGCGTAGCGGCGGTCGCCGCGCTCGCTGCGCGGGTCGGTCGCTTCCAGGGCCGGCGGCGGCGTGTCGTAGCTGCGGCGCCACACCAGCACCTGCTCGTCACCATACTGCTTGGCCATGTCGGCCTTGTTCAGGCCTTGCAGGCCGCCGTAGTGGCGTTCGTTCAGGCGCCAGTCCTTGACGACGGGCAGCCAGGTGCGGTCCATCTCGTCGAGCGTGTACCACAGGGTGTGGATGGCGCGCTTGAGCACGCTGGTGAAGGCGATGTCGAAGTCCCAGCCTTCGGCCTTGAGCAGCTTGCCGGCCGACATCGCCTGCGACACGCCGGTGGGGGTCAGGTCCACATCGGTCCAGCCGGTGAAGCGGTTTTCAAGGTTCCAGGTGGATTCGCCGTGGCGGATCAGGACGAGTTTGTACATGGGGTGTGGGCGTGGTTCGGGGGAAGAAATCGCGTGCGGCCACAGCGGCGCAACCCGACATTCTAAAATCCCGGCTTCTCAAGAAAGGTTTGCTGTGAAGTTTCTGATCGACAACTGGATGCTGATCTCGGTGGCGGTGGCCTCGGGCGGCATGTTGCTGTGGCCCGCGCTCATGGGCGGCGGCGGTGCCGGTGGCCTCAACCCGACCGATGCCGTGATGCTGATGAACCGCGAAAAAGCGGTGGTGATCGACGTGTGTGGTGCCGACGAGTTTGCCGCCGGGCATGTGGCCGGGGCCAAAAACGTGCCGCTGGGCGAGCTGGAGAGCAAGTTGGCCGGCGTGGTCAAGAACAAAACCAACCCCTTGATCCTGGTGTGCGCCAGCGGCATGCGCTCCAAGCGCGCGGTGGCGGTGGCCAAGAAGCTGGGGTTTGAGAACGCCCATTCCCTGACGGGCGGTACGGCTGCCTGGCGCGCGGCCAGCCTGCCCATCGAGAAAGCCTGAAAATCCAGGCCGTTGAAGTTTTTCAGGAGTTCCGCATGAGCGCCGTCAAGATGTACACCACCGCTGTGTGCCCCTACTGCATCCGCGCGAAAGCGCTGTTGAAGCAGCGCGGGGTGGAGCAGATCGAGGAAATCCGCATCGACACCGACCCCGCAGCCCGCGCCCACATGATGGAGACGACCGGTCGCCGCACCGTGCCGCAAATTTTTATTGGCGACACCCATGTGGGTGGCTGCGACGACCTGATGGCACTGGATGCGCGGGGCGGCCTGCAGCCCCTCTTGGCCGCCTGAGATAATGCCCACCTGAGGGCCCGTTGCCGGAGCAACATCTCCGCAACGGGCTTCTTTGCGTTTCAACCCGACATTTCGCACATTCGAAAGATCACCATGGCCGACGAGCAGAACCCCGTTTTTCAGATCCAACGCGTCTACCTGAAGGAAGCGTCGCTGGAGCAACCCAACTCGCCCGCCATCTTGCTGGAGCAGCAGCAACCCAACGTGGACATCCAGCTGGGCGTGGCCGCCGAGCCGGCTGCCGAAGGCGTGTTCGAGGTCAGTGTCACCGCCACCGTGCACACCAAAATCGGTGACAAGACCGTGTTCCTGGTCGAGGTCAAGCAAGCCGGCATCTTCGAGGCCCGCAACATCCCCGAAGACCAGATGGGCGCCATCCTGGGCATCGCCTGCCCACAGATCGTCTACCCCTACCTGCGCGCCAACGTGGCCGACATCGTCAACCGCGCCGGTTTCCCGCCCGTGCACCTGGCCGAAATCAACTTCCAGGCCATGTACGAGCAGCAACAACAGCAACAACAGCAAGGCCTGACGCAGTAAGCGGCCGCCATGCGCGTGCTGGTCATTGGCGCGGGTGCCTGGGGCACGGCCCTGGCGGTGAGCGCCGCGCGCGACGGCCACCGCCGCGTGAGCCTGTGGTCGCGCGATGTGGCCCAGGCGGCCGAAATGGGTTCGTTGCGCCAGAACCGGCGCTACCTGCCGGGCATGGAGTTGCCCGTTGGCTTGCACATCGCTCACGCCGGTGACGCGCCGTTGGCCGCCTTGGCGCAGGCGCAAGACCTGGTGGTGGTGGGCACGCCCATGGCGGGCCTGCGCAGCACCCTGAGCGCCTTGGCCGGCGTGCGCGTGCCCGTGGTGTGGCTGTGCAAAGGCTTTGAAACCGCCCAGCCCGGCGCCCAGGGTTTGCTGGGCCACGAAATCTGGGCCCAGTTGGCGCCACAACACCTGCCCGACGCCAGCTGTGGCGTGCTCAGTGGCCCCAGTTTTGCGCAGGAGGTGGCACGTGGCCAACCCACCGCTCTGGTGGCGGCCTCACCACACGCCGACGTGCGCGACGCCATGGTGCGGGCCTTCCACGGCCCCAGCCTGCGTGTTTATGCCAACGACGACATGGTGGGGGTGGAGGTGGGCGGCGCGGTGAAAAACGTGCTGGCCATTGCCACCGGTTTGTGCGACGGGCTGCAACTGGGCCTCAACGCCCGCGCGGCCCTCATCACCCGGGGGCTGGCCGAAATCACCCGCCTGGGCCTGGCGCTGGGCGCGCGGGCCGACACCTTCATGGGCCTGTCCGGTCTGGGCGACTTGGTGCTCACCGCCACCGGCGACCTGAGCCGCAACCGCAAGGTGGGCTTGTTGCTGGCCCAGGGCCAGACGCTGCAGCAGGCGGTGGACTCGCTGGGCCACGTGGCCGAGGGCGTTTACTGCGCCCGCACCGTGGTGCAGCGTGCCCGCCACCTGGGGGTGGACATGCCCATCGCAGACGCGGTGGTGGCCTTGCTTGACGGCGCCTTGCGCCCCGACGAGGCGGTGGGCCGCCTCATGGGACGCGATCCGGCGGCCGAGCTTTAAAACTCCAGGTTGTCGATCAGGCGCGTTTTGCCCAGGCGTGACGCGCCCAACACCACCAGCTCGCCGGCCTGGCGCTGGTCGGGGGCGGGGGGCAACAGGTCGCTGCGGCGGCGCACGGTCAGGTAATCGCTGGCCCAGCCGCGGGCGTCCAGGGTTTCCCGTGCTTTGGCTTCCAGTTGGTGGAGGTCGATCCCGGTGGTCAGCGCCTCGCGCGCCAGCGCCTTGAGCGCCAGCGACAGCTGCACCGCTTCCTGCCGCTCGGCGGCCGACAGGTAGCCGTTGCGCGAGCTCAGGGCCAGGCCGTCGTCGGCACGGCAGGTGTCGCCACCCACCACCGTGATGGGCAGTGCGAATTGCCGCACCATGTGCCGGATGACCATCAGCTGCTGGTAGTCTTTTTTGCCAAACACGGCGGTGCGGGGCCCTTTGCCCTGCGCCAGCGCACACTGGAACAGCTTCATCACCACCGTGCACACACCGACAAAAAAACCGGGCCGGAAGTGGCCTTCGAGGATGTCGGCCAGTTCGGTGGGCGGAAACACCTTGTAGCCCTGGGGCTCGGGGTAGAGGTCTTTTTCGGACGGGGCGAACACGATGTCGCAGCCTTGTGCCGCCAGCTTTTCGCAGTCGGCTTCCAAGGTGCGCGGGTAGGTGTCGAAATCCTCGTGTGGCGCGAACTGCAGCCGGTTGACGAAGATGCTGGCCACGGTCACGTCGCCCAGGTTTTTGGCCTGTTTGACCAGGGCGATGTGGCCCTCGTGCAGGTTGCCCATGGTGGGCACAAAGGCGGGGGCATCAAAAGGGGCCAGCGCGGCGCGCAGGTCGGCAATGGTGTGAACAACTTGCATAGCGGAATCACCAGGCGTGGAGGGCGTCGTCGGGGAAGCTGCCGTCTTTGACCGCAGCAACAAAGGCGGCCATGGCAGCGCGCACGCTGTCCTGGCCGATCATGAAATTGCGCACGAACTTCGGGTTCTTGCCCAGGTTGATACCCAGCATGTCGTGCATCACCAGCACCTGGCCGGCCGTGCCTTTGCCGGCGCCAATGCCGATCGTGGCGCAACGCGTGAGTTCGTTTGTCAGTTGGGCGGACAACGTGGCCGGCACCATTTCCAGCACCAACATGGCCGCGCCGGCGTCTTGCAGCGCCAGGGCTTCGGTGCGCAAGCGCTCAGACGCAGCGTCTCCCCGGCCCTGCACGCGGTAGCCGCCCAGGGCGTGCACGGTCTGCGGCGTCAGCCCCAGGTGGGCGCACACGGGAATGCCCCGTTCGACCAGGAAACGCACGGTCTCGGTGGTCCAGCCGCCACCTTCGAGCTTGACCATGTGGGCACCGGCCTGCATCAGCACGCTGGCGCTGCGCAGCGCCAACTCGCGCGACTCGTGGTAGCTGCCGAACGGCAGGTCGGCAATCACCCACGTTGTGCCCTGCACCCGTTGCAGACCGCGCACCACGCTTTCGGTGTGGTAGCGCATGGTGTCCAGCGTCACGCCCACGGTGCTGGACAGGCCCTGGCAGACCATGCCCAGCGAGTCGCCCACCAACAGGCAGTCCACGCCGGCGGCATCGGCCACGGCGGCAAAGGTGGCGTCGTAGGCGGTGAGCATGGTGATTTTTTCGCCGCGCGCGCGCATGTCGTGCAGGCGGGGCAGGCTCACCGGCTTGCGCGGCGCCAGGGGCGACGCGGGGGGCAGGGTGCCGTAAGGCGTCGTCTGGGGGCTTGTCTCGCTCATGTGTCTGGTTTGTTGCAGTGCGAAAAGGCGGCAGTCTAGTCGAAGCGCGGTTTGCGCTGACCAGTGGTGAGGCGTGCGCAGACGGGCGGTGTGCTCCGGTGGTGGAAAATGCGGGTCCACAACGTGCCGTGGGGCGCAGGAAGCAGCAATGAGCGAAGTGGCAATGAACGACGTGATCGAGGTGGACTACGAGCAGCCCGCGTGCGCAACCCAACATGCCTGGGTGCGTGTGCCGGTGGAGCCAGGCCCACAGCGCCGGGCCGAACTCAAAGACAAGATCCGCCGCCTGCTCAAAGAGCGCAACGCGGTGATGGTGTCGCACTACTACGTGCACCCCGACCTGCAGGACCTGGCCGAGGAAACCGGCGGCCTGGTGAGCGACTCGCTGGAGATGGCACGCTTTGGCCGTGACCACGCCGCCACTACCCTGGTGGTGTCGGGCGTGCGCTTCATGGGCGAGACCGCCAAGATCCTCAGCCCCGACAAAACCATTCTGATGCCCGAGCTGGAGGCTCACTGCTCGCTGGACCTGGGTTGCCCCATCGATGCCTTCAGCGCCTTTTGCGACGCGCACCCCGACCGCACCGTGGTCGTCTACGCCAACACCAGCGCCGCCGTGAAGGCGCGGGCCGACTGGCTGGTCACCTCCAGCTGCGCGCTGGAGATCGTGGCCGCGCTGCACGCCAAGGGCCACAAAATCCTGTGGGCACCCGACAAACACCTGGGCGACTACATCCAGGGCCAGACCGGCGCCGACATGGTGATGTGGCAGGGGTCGTGCATCGTGCACGACGAGTTCAAGGCCACCGAGCTGCAAGCGCTGATGCACGAGCATCCCCAGGCCAAGGTGCTGGTCCACCCCGAAAGCCCGGCCGACGTGATTGCCCTGGCCGACGCCGTGGGTTCCACCAGCGCCATCCTCAAGGCCGCGCGGGAAATGGATGCACGCGAGTTCATCGTTGCCACCGACAACGGCATGATGCACAAGCTGCGCACGCTCAACCCGAGCAAGACCTTCATCGAGGCCCCCACCGCCGGCAACAGCGCCACCTGCAAGAGCTGCGCGCACTGCCCCTGGATGGCAATGAACGGCCTCGAAGCCGTGGCCCAGGTGCTGGAACAAGGCCACAACGAAATCCACGTGGAGCCCGCCACCGCCGCCCGCGCCCGGCTGCCCATCGACCGCATGCTGGCCTTCACCGCCGCCCTGAAGGGGGGCAACGACGCTGGCGCGCTGGTGCCGAACATCGGCGCCGCGTGAAGCGTGTGGTTCAGGCTGGTGTATAGGCCAGGCGGACGTAAATCGGGGCAAACGCCTCGGCCTGCGTCAGTTCGATGAGGGTTTCCTTGGCCAGCTCCAGCATGGCGATGAAGGTCACCACCATCACCGGTGCGCCTTTTTCGGGGTCGAACAGTTCGCCGAATTCGACAAATTTGCGCCCCTGCAACTGGCGCAACACCAAGCTCATGTGCTCGCGCACCGACAGTTCTTCGCGGCTGATCTTGTGGTGCTGGACCAACTTGGCGCGTTGCAGGATGTCGCGCCAGGCCTGTTGCAGTTCGCTGGCCGAGACATCCGGAAAACGCGGCACCAGGGCCTGCTCCACATAGACCTCGGCACGCAAAAAGTCGCGCCCGTACTGCGGTGCGTCGGCCAGCGCCTGGGCGGCCAGTTTCATCTGCTCGTATTCCAGCAGCCGGCGCACCAGTTCGGCACGCGGGTCCTCCGCTTCCTCGCCGTCCTCGGTCTTCTTGGGCGGCAGCAGCATGCGCGACTTGATCTCGATCAGCATGGCCGCCATCAGCAGGTACTCGGCCGCCAATTCGAGGTTGCTGGCGCGGATTTCATCGACATAGGCCAGGTACTGGCGCGTGAGCGCCGCCATGGGGATGTCGAGGATGTTGAAGTTCTGCTTGCGGATCAGGTAGAGCAGCAGGTCCAGCGGGCCTTCAAAGGCTTCGAGGAAGACCTGCAGCGCATCGGGCGGGATGTAGAGATCCTGCGGCAGTTTGAAGAGAGGCTCGCCGTACAGGCGCGCCAGGGCCACCTGGTCCACTACCTCTGGCATGTCGGCGGCCGTGGCGGCGGTCAGGGCTTGCGCCAGGCTGTCCAGGGACGCGGCGTCCGCGCCACCTTGGCTCATGGCGCTCAGCGCGGGTCGGCGTTGGTCTGGTACACGTAGGGCTTTTGGGCCACGCGGGCGGCGTTGGCCTGAGCCTGCTGGTCACGGTCCACCTGTTTGTCCCACAGCAGGGCGCGGCCTTCGCGTTGCTCGGCTTCCAGCGCGGGCTTGGCGGCCTTGAGGGAATCGATGAACTGCGTGGCGTCGGAGGTGTAGTGGGGGCGGGCGAAGAGGGACATGGCCAAAACCGTTCGGTCAGACGAAAACGGCAATTTTACCGGGAGCGGTGTCTGTCACAGGAAGGTGTGCAGGTGTTGTGCAAACCCCGATCGCTCGATGAGTGAGCGCGGCTGTTCGTTCACGCCCACCATGCCCAGCTTGCCGCCTTTTTTGTCCAGCGCCTTGTGCAGTTGCTCCAGGGCGTCCAGTCCGGTGGTGTCGAGCGAGATCATGTGGGTGGCGTCCAGCATCAGCGCCTGGCCCGGTTCGGCCGCTTCGGCGGCGGCCAGCAACGGGTCCACCTTGGCCACCGCGCCAAAAAACAGCGAGCCGTACAGCTTGAAGGTGATTTGCTGCGGCGTGCGCGCCACCTCCTCCACACGAAAGATGGCGCTTTGCCGCCGCACGAACAGCACACAGGCCAGCACCAGGCCCAGCTCCACCGCCACCGTGAGATCGAACACGATGGTGACAAAGAAGGTGGACAACATCATCAGCCGGTAGTGGTTGCTGAAGTGGCGCAAGCGGCCAAACTCGCGCCACTCGCCCATGTTCCAGGCCACAAACAGCAGCACCCCAGCCAGCACCGCCAGCGGGATGTGCATGGCCAACGGCGCGGCGATGAGCACCACGGCGGCCAGGGTGAGTGCGTGCACGATGCCGGCCACCGGCGACGTGGCGCCCGCGCGGATGTTGGTGACGGTGCGCGCGATGGTGCCGGTGGCCGGCATGCCGCCAAAAAACGGCACCACGGTGTTGGCGATGCCCTGGGCCATCAGTTCCTGGTTGGGGTCGTGTTTCGGACGGTCACCCAACTGGTCGGCCACGCGGGCACACAGCAGCGATTCGATGGCGCCCAACAACGCGATGGTGAGCGTGGGTGTGACCAGCAGGCGCACGGTTTCCCACGAAAACGCCGGCAGTTCGAAGGCGGGCAGACCTTGTGGGATGCCACCAAAACGCGAGCCAATCGTCTCCACCGGCAAACTGAAGACCCAGGCCAGCAGCGACAGTGTGACCAGCACCACCACCGGTGCCGGCAGGCGCGAGGTGGCGCGCAGGGCACTGACGGTGTCCATGTGGTCCAGGCGCTGGCGGAACTTCGAATCGACCGCCCACAGCCTGGGCCACACAAACAGACCCACCACACACAAGGCGCCCAGCAGCAGCGCGTGGCCGTTGATGGTGTGCAGGTGGCGGCCAATGATGGCGATCTGACTGAAGAAGTCGCCCGGCATCTTGGCGATGTCCAGCCCCAGCCAGTCGCGCAGTTGCGAGAGGGCGATCAGCACCGCGATGCCGTTGGTGAACCCAATCACCACACTCACCGGCACATAACGCACGAGGGTGCCCAGCTTGAAAAACCCCAGCAGGAACAGCAGCACCCCGGCGCTGGCGGTGGCAATCAGGAGGTTGGCCACACCGTAGCGCTCCACGATGCCGTAGACGATGACGATGAAAGCACCCGCAGGCCCGCCAATTTGCACCGACGAGCCGCCCAGGGCTGAAATGAGGAAGCCGGCGATGATGGCCGTCCACAGCCCGGCTTCGGGCTTGAGACCGCTGGCGATGGCAAAGGCCATGGCCAGGGGCAGGGCCACGATGCCCACGGTGGCGCCGGCCCCCACGTCTTTGGCCAGGCGTTCGCTGTTGTAGCCTTTCAGATCGCTCAGCAGTCGGGGGCGGAAGGGGGCCAGGGGCGGCAGGCCTTTGGGCAACATCGCGGCATGTTACAGCCGCTCGCATTTCACCGAACTGACAGACGGCACCCCAAAAGGCAGGGGTTTACACTGATTCGCCGCCATGTGGCGGCTTGGCAGGGAAGACATGAACAACACCATTCGCAACCGATTTCGCAACCGATGCGCCGCGCTGGGCCTGGCCGCCAGTGCGCTGGTACTGATGGGCTGCGACCCGCAGCGCATCAGCGAACTGGAAGAAGGCGTCTCGACCGAGGCCGATGTGCGCGAGCGTTTTGGCCCACCCGAGGCGGTGTGGGATGCGCCCGAAGGCGGTCAGGTGTACGAGTACAACCGCCAACCCGCAGGCGACGTGAACTACCAGATCACCATCGGTGCCGACGGCAAGATGTCGGCGCTGCGCCAGGTGCTCACCCCGCAGAACTTTGCCCAGATCACGCCGGGCATGGCCATGGAAGACGTGCGCCGACGCCTGGGTAAGCCCATGAAGGTCACGCCCTACGAACTCAAGCGCGAAACCCACCACGACTGGCGCTACCGCGACGGTCCCAACGACAGCGACCGCAAGGTCTTCACCGTGGTGTTCGACAGCGACCTGCGGGTGCTGTCCACGATGTCGGCGCGCGACCCTGAGTTGGACCAGGGCAGCCGCTGAGCCTTTAGCGCACTCTCATGCCGGGCTGGGCGCCCGGCCAGGGGTTCAGCACGTAAATGCCCGGGTTGGTTTTCTCGTCGCCATGGCTGGCCGCCAGCACTATACCTTCGCTCACGCCGAACTTCATCTTGCGTGGCGCCAGGTTGGCCACCATCACGGTGAGCTTGCCGATCAGATCGGCGGGCTGGTAGGCGCTGGCGATACCGCTGAACACGTTGCGCGTGATCGGATTCCCCTGCGGGTCAGTGCCCTCGCCCACGTCGAGCGTGAGGCGCAGAAGCTTGGTCGAACCTTCCACCGGCTCGCAGTTCACGATCTGGGCAATGCGCAGGTCGATTTTGGCGAAGTCGTCGATGCCGATGGTCGGCGCCAGTTCTTCGCCGCCTGGCACCACCTTCTCGGGCTCGGGCACGGCAGGGGCTTCGAACAGTGCGTCGAGTTGCTTCACGTCCACGCGCTGCATCAGGTGCTGGTAGGCGCCGATGGGGTGGCCGGCGCCCAGCAGGCGGTCGGCGTCGGCAAAGGCCAGGGCGGGCACTTGCAGGAAGGCTTCCACCTGGGCCGCCAGCGACGGCAGCACCGGCTTGAGGTAGAGGGACAGCAGGCGAAAGGCTTCGATGCAGGTGCTGCACACGTCCTGCAGGCGGGCATCCTGGCCGTCCTGCTTGGCCAGTTCCCACGGCTTGTTGGCGTCCACGTATTCGTTCACGCGGTCGGCCAGCAGCATCACCTCGCGCAGGGCGCGGGCGGTGTCGCGGGCTTCAAACAGGGCGGCGATGTCCACACGCTGCTCCTGCAGGCGCGACAGCAAGGCCTGGCCGTCGGCGCTCACCGTGCCCAGCTGGCCGCCGAAGCGTTTGGTCAGGAAGCCCGCCGCGCGCGACGCGATGTTGATGAACTTGCCGACCAGGTCGCTGTTGACCCGGGCCATGAAGTCTTCGGGGTTGAAGTCGATGTCTTCGTTGCGGCCGTTGAGTTTGGCGGCCAGGTAGTAGCGCAGCCACTCGGGGTTCATGCCCAGGCCCAGGTACTTGAGCGGGTCCAGGCCGGTGCCGCGGCTCTTGCTCATCTTCTCGCCGTTGTTCACGGTGAGGAAACCGTGCACATACACCGCGTTGGGCACCTTGCGGCCGCTGAAATGCAGCATGGCCGGCCAGAACAGGGTGTGGAAGGTGATGATGTCCTTGCCGATGAAGTGGAACTGTTCCACCGCCGGGTCGGCCAGGAAGGCGTTGAAGTCGCGGCCAGTCTTGTCAAATAGGTTCTTCAGCGAGGCCAGGTAGCCCACCGGCGCGTCCAGCCACACGTAGAAGTACTTGCCCGGTGCGTCGGGGATTTCGATGCCGAAGTAGGGCGCGTCGCGGCTGATGTCCCAGTCGCCCATTTTGGGTTTGCCATCTTCGCCGGGCTCGATCCATTCGCGGATTTTGTTGAGCACCTCGGGCTGCACCGCGCCGCTGGTGGTCCAGGCTTTCAGGAAGTCCAGGCAGCGCGGGTCGGACAATTTGAAGAAGAAGTGTTCCGAGGTCTTGAGCACGGGCTCGGCGCCCGACAGGGCCGAGTAGGGGTTCTTCAAGTCGGTGGGCGAGTAGACGGCGGAGCAGACCTCGCAGTTGTCGCCGTACTGGTCTTTGGCGCCGCACTTGGGGCACTCGCCCTTGATGAAGCGGTCGGGCAGGAACATGTTCTTCTGCGGGTCGAAGAACTGTTCGATGGTGCGGGTCTCGATCAGGCCATTGGCCTTGAGCGCGCGGTAGATGTCCTGCGCGAGCACGTGGTTCTCGGGGCCGTCGGTGCTGTGCCAGTTGTCGAAGGCGATGTGGAAGCCGTCGAGGTAGGGCTTGCGGCCGGCGGCGATGTCGGCCACGAACTGCTGGGGCGTTTTGCCGGCTTTTTCCGCCGCGATCATGATGGGGGCGCCGTGGGCGTCGTCGGCGCAGACGAAGTGCACCTCGTGCCCCAGCATGCGCTGGAACCGCACCCAGATGTCGGCCTGGATGTATTCCATGATGTGGCCGATGTGGAAATGGCCGTTGGCGTAGGGCAGGGCGGTGGTGACGAACAGGCGGCGGGGCGTCATGGTCTCGGGCTCGGTCAGGGGTCGCGGAAAGCTTGGGATTGTAGGTGGCAGGCCGTGCCGGCAGTGCCGCGTGGCGCCAACGGGCACAAAGCCAGCCAGCCCCAAGGGTCGGCCCGGCTTGGTTAGACTCTGCGCTCTTACAACCAGAGGCAGACGTATTTCATGGCGATCACAGCGCAGCACATCCAGGACGCCCTGCAGGGCGTGGTGGACCCCAACACCGGCAAGGATTTCGTCTCGTCCAAGTGCGTCAAGAACCTGCAGGTGCAGGACGGCGACGTGTCCTTCGACGTCGAGCTGGGTTACCCGGCCAAAAGCCAGATTCCGGGCTTTCGCAAGGCCTTGATCGCCGCTGCCAAAGGCGTGCAGGGCGTGGAGAACGTTTCCGTCAACGTGACCACCAAGATCACCAGCCACGCGGTGCAGCGCGGCGTGCAGTTGCTGCCCAGTGTCAAGAACATCATTGCCGTGGCCTCGGGCAAAGGCGGTGTGGGCAAAAGCACCACCGCCGTCAATTTGGCCCTGGCGCTGGCCGCCGAAGGCGCCACCGTGGGCATTCTGGATGCCGACATCTACGGCCCCAGCCAGCCCATGATGATGGGCATCGAAGGCCGGCCCGAAAGTGTGGACGGCCAGACCATGGAGCCGCTGGAGAACTACGGCGTGCAGGTCATTTCCATCGGGTTCCTGATCGACAAGGACGAGGCCATGATCTGGCGTGGCCCCATGGCCACGCAGGCGCTGGAGCAACTGCTGCGCCAGACCAACTGGAAAGACCTCGACTACCTGATCGTGGACATGCCACCGGGCACCGGTGACATCCAGCTGACCCTGAGCCAACGTGTGCCGATGACCGGCGCCGTCATCGTCACGACGCCGCAGGACATCGCCCTGCTCGACGCCCGCAAGGGCATCAAGATGTTCGAAAAGGTCGGTGTGCCCATCCTGGGCATCGTCGAGAACATGGCCGTGCACGTGTGCACGAACTGCGGCCACGTGGAGCACATCTTCGGTGCCGACGGCGGCAAGAAGATGGCGGCCGAATACGGCATGGACTACCTGGGCGCGTTGCCGCTGAAGATGCAGATCCGCGAGCAGGCCGACAGCGGCCGCCCCACCGTGATTGCCGACCCCGATGGCGAGGTGGCTGGCCTCTACAAGGCTGTGGCGCGCCAGGTGGCCATCAAGATCGCGGCCAAGGCCAAAGACTTCTCCAGCAAGTTTCCCACCATCAAGGTGTCCAAGGACACCTGAAAGCCACACCATGGCCGAGCGCCCAACCCTCACTGTCGCCGTGGTGATGCGGCGCGAGCCGGTGGCCGGCCCGCAGGCAAGATGGATGCCCTGGCGCTGGGTTTTGGCCGACGTGGTGCCCCAGGCCGAGCTGGGGCTGCCCGACGACGTCACCACCGTTCAGCGCATTGAAGACACCCAGGGTGGTGAGGCGCATGGGGCCGAGCATTGGGTGTTCCCGGGGTTTCGCATCGAGCTGTACCGCGACGATGTCGAAGGGCATTTCCTCAACCTCTCCACCGAACGCCCGGCCGTGTGGGTGATGTGGCGGCCCGATGAAAGTGGGGCGCCCGAGGCCTTGCCCGCGCCACAGATCGTGACCCTGAGCTACACCGACGCCGGCCGCTGGCTGGACGCGCAGGAGCGCGTGGACCAGGTGCCGGCCACCGCCGACATGGTGGCGTGGCTGCGCGCTTTTGTGGCCGAGCATTACCAGCCCGAGGCCAAGCGCCGCAAGCGGCCCGAGAGCTTCCGCCCGCTCACCGACCGCTTCGGGCAGCCTGCCCGCATCTCTACCGACAAGTTCAAACCTGGTGGACAGGGGCCAGGGTTGGTACCAGGGCAGGGTCGGGGAGGCGCGGCGCCATGACACTTCGCATCGGCATTTCGGCGCGCCTGTTGCACGAGCCACCCGCCGGCCTGGGCCTGCCGCAGAAACGCCTGCAGTTTCTCGAAAGCTCCATGGCGCACTGGATCATGGCGCACGGCGCCATCCCACTGATGATGCCGTTCGTGGACGAAGCCAGCCCACAATTGGTCAACCGCGCCCCGGTGGCAGAGATGGTGGAGCTGCTCGACGGGCTGGTGCTGCAGGGTGGCATCGACATCTGCCCCGAAACCTACGGCGAGGCCTTGCGCCACCCGGACTGGGCCGGCGATCCGATCCGCGACCGCTACGAGCTGGCCTTGCTGCGCGGCTTCATCGAGGCGGGCAAACCGGTGCTCGGGGTGTGCCGGGGCGCCCAACTCATCAACGTGTATTTTGGCGGTTCGCTGATGCAGGACATCCCCTCCGATTGCGAGGGCGCCACCCTGCACCAGGACACCGCCCGCTATGACCGCCTGATGCACGACGTGTCTTTTGAGCCGGATTCCCTGCTGGCCACGCTGTACCCGGCCCCACTGCCACATCGCATCACCAGCATCCACCACCAGTGCGTGAACCGTCTGGGCGATGGCCTGGTGGTGGAAGCGCGTTGCCCGCAAGACGGCGTCATCGAAGCCATCCGCCATGCCGGGCCCGGCTTTGTGCTGGGCGTGCAATGGCACCCGGAATTCCACTTGAACCTGGACGAAGCGCTGCAAGGCCTGCTCGACAGCGGCCCGGTGATGCAAGCCTTTCTGGACGCCGCCTGGGCCAGTGCTGACCGCCCCCGCACGGCGGCAACGGCATGAGCACCGACGACGGTTTTTTCTCGCGCTGGTCGCGCCGCAAGGCGCAGGTGCGAGGCGGTGAGGCCGTGCCAGAGCCGACAACGGCTTCGCCCGCAGCCCCCTCACCCGCACAGGCGCCCACCGTGGGCACCCAGGGCCGCACCGCGCCCGCTGCGGTGCCCGCCGTGGCGCCTGCGCCCGCCGACACACCTGCCACCGAAGTGGTGCCCGCCGCACCACCCGCACCCACGCTGCAAGACACCGAGGCACTCACGCCTGCGTCCGACTTCAGCCGCTTTGTGGCGCGTGACGTGGCGCCCGATGTGCGCAATGCCGCCGTGAAAAAACTGTTTGCCGATCCCCACTTCAACGTGATGGACGGTTTGGACATCTACATCGACGACTACAGCAAACCCGATCCGCTGCCGCTGGCGTTGGCGCGCAAGCTCACCAGCGCGCAATTCATGAAGGTGTTTGATGCACCTGAGCAAGCGCCCGAGGCAGCCCCTCAGGATGCACCTCAGGTGCCCTCTCAGGCAGCGTCCGCAAAGCGGCCCGAGCCAGCCGCTGCCGACAACCTACCCCCTCCCACGGAACCGACCGAGCCCCATGGGCCCCCCGCATGACCACGCTGATCTGCAACTGCAACCGCACCATGCCGCTGGACGTGCCCGCTCTGGGCCGCGCCCTGGGCGAAACGCTCACCGAACACACCACGCTGTGCCGCCGCGAGGCGCCCGCCTTTCAACAGGCCGCCCGCAGCGGCGACGACCTGGTGGTGGCCTGCACCCAGGAAAGCCGCCTGTTCGTTGAACTCGCCGAGCAGACAGAAGGCAGTCCACCGCTGGACGTGCGGCCCATCCACTTCGTCAACCTGCGCGAGACCGGCGGTTGGGGCCGCGAAGCCCAACAGGCCACACCCAAGATGGCCGCGCTGCTGGCCGCAGCCCGCCTGCCTGAGCCCGAGCCGGTGCCCACGGCCACCTACAAAAGCGCCGGCCGGCTGTTGGTGATCGGTCCGCTGGAGCGGGCTGAGGCCCTGGCCACCCACGTGGCCGACACGCTGCAGGTCAGCCTGTTCGCCACCGGTGGCGCTGGCATGCAGGCGCGCCGCTACCCGGTCATAGCTGGGCGCCTCGCGCGCGTGAGTGGCTGGCTGGGCGCCTTTGACGTGAGCTGGGCCACCGACAACCCCATCGACCTCGACCTCTGCACCCGCTGCAACGCCTGCGTGTCGGCCTGCCCCGAAGGCGCCATCGGGCTGGATTACCAGATCGATCTGAACGCCTGCAAGTCCCATCGCGATTGTGTGAAAGTCTGCGACGCGCCCGGCGCCATCCAGTTCGGTCGCGACGCCACCGAGCACAGCGAGCGCTTCGACCTCGTGCTCGACCTGCGCGACGCACCCGCCTTCACCCAGCACGCTTTGCCCCAGGGCTATTTCCACCTGCCGGCCAGTGCAGATGCCGCGGCGCAGCTGAGCGCCCTGCTCAAGCTGCGCGAGCTGGTGGGCGAGTTCGAAAAGCCCAAGTTCTTCCAGTACAAGGCCAAGCTCTGTGCCCATGGCCGCAACGAACAACTCGGCTGCAACGCGTGTGTGGACATCTGCTCGGCCTCGGCCATCCAGTCGCGCCTGGACAGCGACGCCAAGCGCAACCAGATCGAGGTCAACCCCTACCTGTGTGTGGGCTGCGGCGCCTGCACCACCGTGTGCCCCACCGGTGCGTTGAGCTACCACTACCCGAGCGCGCCCGACCAGGGCCGGCGCGTGCGCACCCTGGTGTCGGCTTACACCAAGGCCGGTGGCAAGGCCGCTGCGGTGCTGTTCCACAGCCAGCAGGCTGGGTCCGCGCTGATCAGCGACCTGGGCCGCGCGGCCAGCCTCGACAAGTCGATCAACGGCGTGCCCGCGCGCGTGCTGCCGCTGGCCGGCTGGCACACCGCCAGCCTGGGCCTGGAGGTCTGGCTGGCCGCCAAGGCCTGGGGCGCCAGCCAGGTGTGGGTGCTGGCCACCGGCGAAGAGGCACCCGACTACGTCCGTGCGTTGGGTGAGCAGATGGCCATTGGCAATGCCTTGTTGCAAGGCCTGGGCTACGCGGGTGAACATTTCCGCCTGCTGCACGCCCGCGATGCGCGGGATCTGGCCACCCTCGACGCCGACCTGCGCGCCGCGCCGGCCGCCACTGTGGCCGTGCCCGCTGCGTTTGCGGTGCAGGCCGAAAAACGCGCCACGCTGGAGCTGGCGCTGGACCACCTCATGGCCCACGCGCCCCAGCGCAACGAGACGCCGATTGCCTTGCCCGCCGCCGGCTCGCCTCTGGGCCAGGTGCTGGTGGATGCGAACAAGTGCACCCTGTGCCTGAGCTGCGTGAGCGCCTGCCCGGCCAGTGCGCTGCTCGACAACCCCGACCGCCCACAACTGCGCTTCACCGAGAAGAACTGCGTGCAATGTGGCCTGTGCGTGAAGACCTGCCCCGAGGACGCCCTGCAACTGCAGGCCCGCCTGTTGCCCCTTGATGCGCGCAAGCAGCCGCGTGTGCTCAACGAAGCCCAGCCCTACGGCTGCATCCGCTGCGGCAAACCCTTTGGCACGCTCAAGGGCGTGGAGGCCATGTTGGGCCGTCTGGCCGGGCACAGCATGTTCCAGGGCGCAGCGCTGGAGCGCCTCAAAATGTGTGGCGACTGCCGCGTGATTGACCTGCACACCGCCACCAACGAATCCCGCATCACCGACCTGTGACCCCGCCATGAGCCTGCCACCCCCCACCAGCAGCGCGCTGGACGAAGAAACCGCCCGTGCCGAGGTCTACGGCCTGTTGGCCGCCCTGTACTACGCGCCGCCTCCGGCCGAGTTGCTGGCGCAGATCCGTGTGGCCGTGACCGAGGCACCGGCGAGCGGCGCCTTTCTGGAAGAAAGCTGGCGCCAGTTGGTGGGCCGGACACGCGAACTCAGCGACCAGGCCGTGGCCGATGAGTTCGACGCCTTGTTCGGTGGCCTGGGCAAACCCGAGGTGCAGCTGTTTGGCTCCCACCACCTGAGCGGTTTTTTGAACGAAAAACCGCTGGCCGCGCTGCGCGGCGATCTGGCCGCGCTGGGCCTCACGCGCGACGAGGCCATGCCCGAAACCGAAGACCACATCGCCTACCTGTGCGAGGTCATGCGTTTCCTCATTGCTGGTGACGATGTCGAAGTCTCCAACCTCACCCGCCAGCAGGCCTTCTTCACCACCCACCTCCAGCCCTGGGTGATGGCCTTGTGCGACGCGCTGGAGGCCCATCCCAAAGCGCGCTTCTACGGTGCCCTGGCCGGCTTCACGCGGGCGTTCTTCAGCGTCGAGGCACAGGGCTTTGACATGTTGACCTGAACCGATCGGAGGAGATGATGGAAGCCAACCACCACCGTTTCAGCGAGTTGTTCGCCCAGCTTGGCCTGCCGGCCGACCCGGCGGGCATCGCCACCTTCATCCAGCGCCATTCGCCGCTGTCGGCCAATGTATTGCTGGCCGAGGCACCGTTCTGGACCCCGGCCCAGGCCACGCTGTTGCGCGAGCAACTGCTGGTGGATGCCGATTGGGCGGAAGTGGTCGATCAGCTCAACGCCGCGCTGCGGGGCTGATCACAAGGCGCCGGGCCGGCCATCGCCCGTGCGTGCGTTGGCCTCGGCCGGCGCCATCGGTTCGGTCAGCAGGCGGATGCGGAACGCGGCGCCGGGTCCATCCGTGCGGTTGTCGGCTTCGAGCTTGCCGCCGTAGCGTTCCACCAGCCCCAGGCTGATCCACAAGCCCAGGCCGTTGCCATCGTTTTTGGTGGTGAAGAAAGGGCTGAACAGGCGCTCGCGCACGGCATTGCTCAGGCCGGGGCCTTGGTCTAACACCGAGATCACGGCGCCCTGGGGCTGGCCTGCATCGTCCAGCCAGTCGCGTGTCTCCAGCCTGAGTTCGCCACCTTCGGGCATGGCCTGGATGGCGTTGATCAGCAGGTTGATCACCACCTGTTGCAGTTCCTGCGGGTTGAAGCCCACACGCTGGGTGGCGCCGCAATCGCGGGTGACGCTGATGCGCCGCTGGTGCAGCAGGTGGCTCACCAGCACCAGGCAGGCATCCACTGTCTGCCGGGTGTCCAGCGTTTCGACGTAGCCCGCGTATTCGGTGGGGCGGGCGTATTGCAGCAGTTGCGTCACGATCAGGCGCATGCGCTCCACTTGCTGGTCCAGCAATTGGATTTCGGCCCGCACCGGTTCGGCTTGTGCGCCCAGTGTTTCGCGCATGAGGTCCAGGTTGCCCTGCATCACCGCGATGGGGTTGTTGATTTCGTGGGCGATGCTGGCGGTGAGCTGGCCGATGGCGGCGAGTTTTTCGCTCTTGACCAGTTGCTGCTGCGCCTGGCGCAGCGAAGCGTTGCTGGCGGCCAGCTCGCGCGTGCGCTCGGCCACCTTGAGGTCCAGCTCGTTGGCCCAGGCCTGCAGCGCACGGGTCTTGTCGTCGATGGTGTCGAGCAACTCGTCGAGGTGGGCCGCCAAGGCGCCGATTTCGTCGCGTGCCGCCACCACGCCCACGCGCGCGTTCGACTCACCCGACTCCACCCGGCGCATGGTCTGGTTCATCTGCTCCACGGGTTTGAAGATGCTGCGCGCCCAGCGCACCGAGAACACGGCGGCAGCCGCCATCACCGCGAGAAAGATCAGGCCGATCACGGCCACCATGGCGTAGCGCACCCAGCGGAACGGTTGTTCCAGGTAGCCCACGTACAACATGCCGATGCGCTGCTCGTCGGCATCGAGCAGCGGCTGGTAGGCGCTCACGTACCAGTCGTTGACCACAAAGGCGCGGTCCAGCCAGGTCTGGCCCTGGCCCAGCACCGCGTCGCGCACCGCTTGCGACACGCGTGTGCCCACGGCGCGCTGGTCCTGGAACAGGCGCACGTTGGTGGTGATGCGCACGTCGTCCAGGAACAGGGTGGCGGTGCCTTGGCTGCCAAAGGGCAGCGAGCCTTCGGGGTAGACGATGCGGTTGATGTGGTCGATGAAGTCCAGGTTCTGGTTGAGCATCAGGCCACCGCTGAGGACGCCCAGCAGCTGGCCGGCGTCGTCACGCACCGGCAGGGTGGACACCATCACCATGGCCCGGTCTTCAATGCTGCGTTCGGTGGGGGTGGCGTTGCGCGTTGGCACCAGCGGGATGCGCAGCCGGTCAGCCACTGCGGGCGCGATCTGCCGCATGGTCTCGGGGGGCAACAACACCAGGCGGGCAGCACTTTGTGGCATGGCGCCGCCGGGCAACGTGGCCGCCAGGGCCGGCGGGAGCGTGGGGCTGCCGGTGGGGTAGAAGTTCAGGAAGTCCAGCCGCAGCCGGTTGCGTTCCTGCGCCAGCAGGGTGTCGGTGGGCTGCTGTTCCGCCAGCGCGCGCACCAGCGCGTGGGATGCCGCCACGCCCCAGGTGCCCGAGCCCACTTCGCTGAGCACCTGTTCGAAGTAACCCTGTGCCACCGCCAGGTCGGCGCGCACCTTGGTGATCATCAGGCGGTCGTAGGCCACGTTGCTCCACAGCGTGAGGGCGAGCACCAGCAGCGGAAACACGACGGCCAGTGGCAGCAGCGCCATGGCCAGCAGCTTGTGGCGGATGGAGGCGGCCAGCCACGCGGGGCTGCGCCAGAAGTTCATGCGCTTTGCCACTCGGCCACACGCCGTTCCAGCGTGCGACGCGACACGCCCAGCAACTGCGCGGCCTTGGTCTTGTCCCCCTGCACCGATTCCAGCACGCTTTGGATGTGCCGTTTTTCCATGGTGTGCAGATCGGTCACGGGGGCATTCGCTGATGGCGTGCTGGGCAGTTGCGGGTACAGCGCCGAGACGTTGAGCTGCCCCAGGATCAGCGAGCGTTCGATCAGGTTGCGCAATTCGCGCACGTTGCCGGGCCAGTCGTATTGCGACAGGAAGCGTTGTTCGTCCTCGCTGATGGCGATGGGCTCCAGGCCCAGGGCGGGGCACAGCTCGCCCATGAAGTGGGCCACCAGCGCGGGGATGTCGGGCTTGTGGTCGCGCAACGGCGGCAGGCTCAGGTCCACCACCTGCAGCCGGTAGAACAGGTCGGCACGGAAGCGCCCGGCGGCCACTTCGTCGGCCAGGCGGCGGTTGGTGGCGGCCACGATGCGCACGTCCACCGGCACCAGCTGCTGGCTGCCGACGGGGCGGATGTGCAGGTCTTCGATGGTGCGCAGCAAGGTGGCCTGGATGGACAGCGGCAGCTCGGCCACCTCATCGAAAAACAGGGTGCCGCCCTGGGCGTAGTAAAACAGCCCGTCGCGCGAGCGGGTGGCGCCGGTGAAGGCGCCTTTGGCGTGGCCGAACAGCTCGCTTTCGATCAGCTCGGGCGAGACCGAGGCACAGTTCAATGGCACAAAGGGGCCGTTGGCGCGCGCGCTGCGGGCGTGCAGCTCGCGCGCCACCAGCTCTTTGCCCGTGCCCGACTCACCCTGCAGCAGCACGGTGCTGTTGACCGCCGCGAGGCGGTTGATCGCGTCGCGCAGGCGGGCCATGTCGGGCGACTCGCCGACCAGCGACGAACTGTCGCTGCGGCGCAGGCTGCAGTCGCGTTTGAGCACGAAGTTCTCGCGCGCCAGGCGGGCGCGCTCGAAGCTGTGTTTGACCGCGTTGAGGATTTGTGGCACCCGAAAGGGCTTGAGGATGAAGTCGGAGGCGCCCGCGCGCAGCGCCTCGATGGCGGTGTCCAGGTCGGCGAAGGCGGTGATCAGAATGACCTCACCCGAGAACCCTTGCTCGCGCAGCTCCTTGAGCCAGGCCACGCCGTTTTTGCCGGGCAGCGAAATGTCGAGCACGATGAGGTCGAAGTGCTGTTCGCGCAGCAGCGCTTCACCTTCTTCGGCGCTGCCTGCGCTTTCCACAAAGTGGCAACGTGGCGCCAGCGTCTTGACCAGGAAGTGGCGCATGCCCTGTTCGTCGTCCACCACGAGGATGGACCAGTTGGGCCAGCCGTCGGCGGTTTTGTCGGTGCCAAGTGGATAGGGGAGGGTTGCCACGGCGCTGGATTCTACGGAGGTATCCGTGTGAATCACTCGGCTATTGGCGAAATCCCCACAACCCACGACGCCGTGCAAACGCGACAAATTGTCGCGGTGTGCGCGACAAGCTGGCGGTTGGTTGGCGCGACATGGGCCACGCCCTGGCGATGGGGTGCTTGGGTGGGCCTGGCCTGTGAATTGCTTAGCGCGTGCCCGTTTTTTCACGCCTGCTCTTGTTGCAGCGCATCAATCCCGACGCTGCGGCGTCGCGCGACAAGTTCCCCGTGCAATCGGATCGCTGGCGCACTACAGTTCATGTTGTTATGAATGCCAAGCCATACGTGAGGTTGCGTGTGGCTGCCCACGCACATCCAGGAGACACGCATGCGAAAACCCGACCCGGCCCAGCCCCGCTCGCTCAACCGCCGTTCCCTGTTTGCCGGCGCCGGCACCCTGGGTGCCGTGGCCGCCGCAGCCACCTTGTTGCCCAGCGCGCCCGAGCTTGAAGCCCAGGTCGCGCCCGCTTTGCCCAAGCCCGAACGTGGCGGTGGCTACACCCTGACGGAACACGTCAAGCAGTACTACAAAACCACCCGCATCTGACGCTGCGGGCGAGGAGATCAACACCATGTTGCTGACCAAAAAAACCTCCGGCGGCGCGGGCTCCAGCTCGACCGCATTTGTGCACAGCCTGCGCCGTGGCTTGCAGAACGCCTTGCCCACGGTGGACCGCCGCAGCTTTCTGCGCCGCTCTGGCTTGGGGCTGGGCGTGGGCCTTGCGGCCACCCAGCTCACGCTGGTGAAAAAGGCCAAAGCGGCCACCGGTGGCTCCATTGACGGCACCGGCAAGATCGAGGTCAAACGCACCGTTTGCACCCATTGCTCGGTGGGCTGTGCCACCGACGCCATCGTGGAAAACGGCGTCTGGGTGCGCCAGGAGGCGGTGTTCGACTCGCCCATCAACCTGGGCGCCCACTGCGCCAAGGGCGCGGCCTTGCGTGAGCACGGCCACGGCGAGTACCGCCTGCGCTACCCAATGAAACTGGTCAACGGCAAGTACCAGCGCATCAGTTGGGACACCGCCCTGAACGAGATCACCGAGAAGATGAAAGAGTTGAAGGCCGCGAGTGGCCCCGACTCCGTGTACTTCGTTGGCTCGTCCAAACACAACAACGAGCAGGCCTACCTGCTGCGCAAGTTCGTGAGCTTCTGGGGCAGCAACAACTGCGACCACCAGGCGCGCATCTGCCACAGCACCACCGTGGCCGGTGTGGCCAACACCTGGGGCTACGGCGCCATGACCAACTCGTACAACGACATGCAGAACAGCAAGGTCGCTCTGTACATCGGCTCCAACGCCGCCGAGGCGCACCCTGTTTCGATGCTGCATATGCTGCACGCCAAGGAAACCGGCTGCAAGATGATTGTGGTCGATCCGCGTTTCACCCGCACGGCCGCCAAAGCCGACGAGTACGTGCGCATCCGCTCCGGCACCGACATCCCTTTCCTCTTCGGGTTGCTGTACCACATCTTCAAGAACGGCTGGGAGGACAAGCAGTACATCAACGACCGCGTCTATGGCATGGAGGCGGTGAAAGCCGACGTGTTGGCCAAGTGGACACCCGACAAGGTGGAAGAGGCCTGCGGTGTCAAGGAAGACCAGATGTTCAAGGTCGCCAAGATGCTGCACGACAACAACCCTGGCACCATCGTGTGGTGCATGGGCCAGACGCAGCACACCATTGGCAACGCCATGGTGCGGGCCTCGTGCATCCTGCAGCTGGCCCTGGGCAACGTGGGCAAAAGCGGTGGCGGCACCAACATCTTCCGTGGTCACGACAACGTGCAGGGCGCCACCGACGTCGGCCCCAACCCCGATTCGCTGCCCGGCTACTACGGCCTGGCCGCCGGCTCGTGGAAACACTTCGCCGCCACCTGGGGCGTGGACTACGAGTGGATCAAGAAGCAGTACGCCGAAGGCATGATGGAAAAGCCCGGCATCACCGTGTCGCGCTGGATCGACGGTGTGCTGGAGAACAACGAGGCCATCGACCAGACCAGCAACCTGCGCGGTGTGTTCTTCTGGGGCCACGCGCCCAACTCGCAAACGCGGGGTCTGGAAATGAAGCGGGCCATGGACAAGCTGGACCTGCTGGTGGTGGTCGACCCCTATCCTTCGGCCACGGCCGCCATGGCCGCCATGCCGGGCAAGCCCGAAGACCTCAACCCCAAGCGCGCGGTGTACCTGTTGCCGGCGGCCACGCAGTTTGAGACCAGCGGCTCGTGTACCGCGTCCAACCGTTCGCTGCAATGGCGCGAGAAAGTGATCGAGCCGCTGTGGGAGAGCCGCAGCGACCACATGATCATGTACCAGTTCGCGCAGAAGCTGGGCTTCGACAAGGAGCTCTGCAAGAACTACAAGATGCAGAAGGTCAAGGGCATGGACGAGCCCGTGCCCGAGGACATCCTGCGCGAGATCAACAAGTGTGTGTGGACCATCGGCTACACCGGCCAGAGCCCGGAACGCCTGAAGGCCCACATGCGCAACATGCACGCGTTTGACGTCAAGACGCTCAAGTGCAAAGGCTCGGTGGTGGACAAGGAAACCGGCTACGACATGAGCGGTGACTACTTTGGCTTGCCCTGGCCTTGCTACGGCACGCCCGAGCTCAAGCACCCGGGCACCGCCAACCTGTACGACACCTCGCGCCACGTGATGGACGGTGGCGGCAACTTCCGCGCCAACTTTGGTGTGGAGCGCGAAGGCGTGAGCCTGCTGGCGGGTGACGGCTCGCACTCCATGGGTGCCGACATCACCACCGGCTACCCCGAACTGGACCACGTGCTGCTCAAGAAGTTGGGCTGGTGGGACGAACTCACCGACGCCGAAAAGACCGCTGCCGAAGGCAAGAACTGGAAGACCGATCCGTCGGGAGGCCAGATCCGGGTGTTCATGAAGAACCACGGCTGCCACCCGTTTGGTAACGCCAAGGCGCGTGCCGTCGTGTGGAACTTCCCCGACGCCATCCCGCAGCACCGCGAGCCCATTTACGGCACGCGTCCCGACCTGGTGGCCAAGTACCCCAGCCACGACGACCAGAAGAACCGCTGGCGCCTGCCCATCCTCTACAAGTCGCTGCAGACCAAGAACGTGGAGGACAAGCTGCACGAGAAATTCCCGTTCATCATGACCTCGGGCCGCTTGGTCGAGTACGAGGGCGGTGGCGAGGAAACCCGCTCCAACCCCTGGCTGGCCGAGCTGCAGCAGGAGATGTTTGTCGAACTCAACCCGGCAGCCGCTTCTGCGCGTGGCATCCGCAACGGCGAACGGGTGTGGGTCAGCACCCCCACCGGCGCGCGCTTGAATGTGCAGGCGCTGGTGACCGAGCGTGTGGGCCCCGACACCGTGTTCCTGCCCTTCCACTTCTCGGGCCGCTGGCAGGGCCAGGACATGAAGGCTTTCTACCCCGACGGCGCCATGCCCGTGGTGCGCGGTGAAGCCATCAACACCGCCACCACCTACGGTTACGACATCGTGACCATGATGCAAGAAACCAAGACGACGATCTGCAACGTCGAAAAAGCGTAAGGAGACACAGACATGGCTCGAATGAAATTCATCTGTGACGCCGAGCGCTGCATCGAATGCAACGGCTGCGTCACCGCCTGCAAAAACGAACACGAGGTGCCCTGGGGCGTGAACCGCCGCCGTGTGGTCACGCTCAACGACGGTGTGCCTGGTGAAAAGTCCATCTCGGTGGCCTGCATGCACTGCAGCGACGCGCCCTGCATGGCGGTCTGCCCGGTCAACTGCTTCTACCGCACCGACGAAGGTGTGGTGTTGCACGACAAGGACGTCTGCATCGGCTGTGGCTACTGCTCGTACGCCTGCCCGTTCGGTGCGCCTCAGTTCCCGTCGCAAGGCACGTTTGGTGTGCGCGGCAAGATGGACAAGTGCACCTTCTGCGCCGGTGGCCCTGAGGAACACGGCAGCCAGAGCGAGTTCGAAAAATACGGTCGCAACCGCCTGGCCGAGGGCAAGCTGCCGGCCTGCGCCGAGATGTGCTCGACCAAGGCCCTGCTGGCCGGCGACGGCGACGTGGTCGCCGACATTTTCCGCACCCGCGTGATTCAGCGTGGCAAAGGCGCTGAGGTGTGGGGCTGGGGCACGGCCTACGGCAGCAAGCCGGGCGCACAAACCAACGGAGCGAAGTCATGAACACGCGACACTTTTCGCTGGCGTTTGCCGCCACCGCTGTGCTGGCCTTGACCGCCTGCGGCGAACAACCGCAGGCCATGGGCGGCGTCAAAAGCGACCAGGCCCCGTACACCGGCGTTGGCAAGAGCCAATACGCCCACACTGGCTGGACGGCCGGCGACAAGGGCAGCTGGGAGCAGCAGCTCAAGGCACGCGCCCAATACGGCCAGAACGAGTACACCCGCACCACTGCCAAGTGAAGGAGCCTTCCATGAACCGGACAAGCAGATGGACGGGCTGGCTGGCGGCGGGGGTGTTGGCGCTGGCTTCGTTGGGTGCCAGTGCCCAGACCCCGCCCAGCGCCGCACCCGGCGTGGCGGGCGTTCAAAGCGCCAACATCTTCGAGGTGGCGCCCGATGCAGCCACCGATCCCAACTACGACAAACAAACCAACGCCGAACGTGCTCAGGTGCAACCGGGCAACAACGCGCCCATGTGGCGCGCGGTGGGGCAGGGCAGCACCGGCGTCACCAACTTTCCCTACGCCGAATACGGCACGCTGATCCAGCCCTTTGTGCAGTACCCCGGTTCGCGGCTGACCAACGCGGGCGAGGCCTGGCGCCAGGTGCGCAACCATTGGCTCATTCCCTACGGCGGCTCGCTGCTGCTGATCGTGCTGCTGGCCATTGGCCTGTTTTACTGGCGCAAAGGCACGCTGCAATTGCACGGCGCTGAGACGGGGCGGCAGATCGAGCGGTTCACCGCTTTCGAGCGGGCCGCGCACTGGGCCAACGCGTTTGCTTTTGTGGCCTTGGCGGTTTCGGGCATCGTCATGGCCTTCGGCAAGTTTTTCATCTTGCCCGTCATTGGCACCACGCTGTTCGGTTGGCTGACCTACGCGCTGAAGAACCTGCACAACTTTGTCGGCCCGCTGTTTGCGGTGTCGCTGCTGGTGGTGATCGTCACTTTCGTGAAGGACAACCTGCCGGCCAAGGAGGACATCAACTGGCTGCTCAAAGGTGGTGGGTTGCTGGGCGGGCACGAAGTGCCGTCGCACCGCTTCAACGCGGGTGAGAAGGTGCTGTTCTGGGGCGGTGTGTTCCTGTTCGGCCTCGTCGTGGTGGGCTCGGGCCTCGTGCTCGACAAACTGGTGCCTGGCCTGGCCTACTTCCGCAGCGACATGCAGATCGCCCACATGATTCACCTGGCTGCGGCGGTGGTGATGATGGCCATGTTCATGGGTCACATCTACATGGGCACGGTGGGCATGAGCGGCGCCTACAAGGCGATGAAGACCGGCTACGTGGACGAGACCTGGGCCAAGGAACACCACGAACTCTGGTATGACGACATCAAGGCCGGCAAGATCCCGGCGCAGCGCAGCGCACCATCTGCCGACGCCTCGGGGCAAGTGGCCAAGGCCTGACCCACCTCTTTCGGAGCACACGCATGAAACCGATCCTGTTGATCGCCCTGATGACCGTGGCGCTGAGCGCCCAGGCCAAGTTGCCGGCGCCTGCGCCCATGGACGACGCGGCCAAAGCCAAGGCCGAAGAAGCCAAGGCCAAGGCGGCGCACGCCACCAAAGTGGACAACTACAAGTTGTGCAAGTCCATGGACGTGGCGGTCGCCCACTACGTCAAGACGGCCGGCGCCAAGGCCACCAAGCCATCCGACAAGGCGCCCGCTTGCGTGGACCCCGGGCCGTTCACGGGCGCACCCGCTGCCGCACCGGCCACGTCGCCCGCCAAAAAGTCCTGATACCCTGCGCGCATGAACGCCCGCCTGCCCGATTCGGTTGCCGCCCTCACCACGCGCGATCTGCCCCGCCTGACGCAGGCGCGGGTGCCGCTCACGCGTGCCATTGAGGTGCGCAACGAATTCGGCGACACCCACACCATCTCCATCCCCGCCGAGCGCGACCTCACGGTCTACGTGGACAAACGCGAGCTGGTCACGCTCATGACCCTGGGTGGTTATCCGGAGTGGCTGGTGCTGGGCTACCTGCTCAACCAGCGCCTGGTGGCTTCGGCCGAAGAGGTCGAGTCCATCACGGTGGACTGGGACGTGGGCTCGGCCGCGGTGAAAACCCGCCACGGCATCGACCGCATCGAGGAACGCACCGCCAAGCGTGTGGTCACCACCGGGTGTGGCCAGGGCAGCGTGTTCGGCGCGTTGATGGACGACGTGGACAAAATCCAGCTGCCCGAAGGCGCGGAGCTGCGCCAGTCCGAGCTGTATGGCGTGGTGGACACCATCCGCCAGATGCAGAGCACCTACAAGGCGGCGGGTTCGGTGCATGGCTGTGCGCTGTTCCGTGGCGCCGAGCTGCTCAGTTTTGTGGAAGACGTGGGCCGGCACAACGCGGTGGACAGCATCGCCGGCTGGATGGCCCTGCAAGACCCAACCGACATGGTGGGAGACGACAAGGTGTTCTACACCACTGGGCGCCTCACCAGCGAGATGGTCATCAAGGCCGCGCAGATGGGCGTGCCGGTGGTGGTGTCGCGCAGCGGCATCACGCAGATGGGGCTGGAGGTGGCGCAACGTGTCGGCCTGTGTGCCATCGGCCGTGCCACCAACAAACGTTTCCTGTGTTTCACCCACCCGCAGCGCCTGCTGCTGGACGCGGTGCCGCCAAAAGTGTCCTGAATCCTTGCGTCACAGCTTGTGGCCACCGACCGAAAACGGAACTGAGCGTGCCTGGGGTCAGTTGGTGCGCGACATCGGAAAGATGCTGCGCTCCAATGTCTCAGAACCGCCCGGAACGGGCGGCAAGGTCACTGGCCGTCTGGTTCAGTCGTCCTTGTGCGTGAACCTTTGCCAACTGTCACCATTTCGATCCAGAGTTTGTTGACAAAGTCTCGGTCGAGCAGAAGCCAGATGAGCGCAGGAACCAGGGGGGTGAGGACCAAGACACCCAGTTGATCGAAGTAGGCGATGACCTCCAGCATCCAACGCGAGATGTCGGCTTGGATGTGGGTTTCCGTGCCCCTGATCAGCACCGATTTGCGCAGCCAGTGAAAGCACATGCTGAAGACTTGGGACGGCACGATGATCAGTGTGCCGAGAGCCATCTTTTTCCATAAGCCTGTCGGATGTGACGCAATCATCAGCGCCCAGAACAGAACAAGCCCATACCCGAAGGTGCGGTAGTCCACTTCTGGAGTGAGATAGGCGAGCACCAAGCGGTTGCCTTGTGTGCCCCAAATGTTCAGTGAGGTGATGAGCGTGCCCACCGTCTCGTGGCGCTCAAAGCCTGAAACCCATGGGAAGGTCCAATCCATTGCGTGACCGGCAAGGTAAATGACCGGTGCGCTCAGGTAGGGTGAGAGGTAGTACCAGGGGATGATCAGCCCAATCAGGGCCAGCATGCTTCTGATCAAGAAGCTGGACAGGCGATTAGGCGGCAAGGGTGGCGCCTTTGTGCTTGGCTACAACACGAATCCACAACATCCACACCACCAGCACATCCAGCATGATCAGCGCCTGCCATAGGTAGATGTGAGCGAAATCGAACACATCCTTGTTCCATTGGGCGAGGTAGTAAAGGCTGATCACGCGCAGTAAATTCACGCCCTGTATGGCGACAAAACCGATCAATATGCCGGCAACCTTGAAGCGCCATGGCGCCGGGAAGGCAAGGACGCCGGCAACCAGGATGATCACGGCTTCCACGCCGTTGCAGCCCGCCTCGATGGATACGCCAAAGCCCGTGGCGCGGCTCTGAATGACGCGGCCATGGCTGAACACGTCCGCATCAACTGTGGACATGATTGTGGCGCTGATTTGGGCGAGCAGGTTGGTCCAGGGGTGGATCACCGCCGTGCGCACGGGGTGAAGCATCTCAAAGCCGAACAGGCAGGCCAAGACCGCAACGAAGACGAGGGCAAATCGCCACATTTTCATTTGCCGGCCGCAAGCGGCAGACCCTCTTGATCGGGTACTGATGTCTTGGCCATCAAGATTTCAATGCCCTTGCTGACGACGCCGCCTCCTGTGCGAGAGAGATGCTCAACAGTTTGAGCCCGCAGGCTCACCGAGATTTTGAGCTTGCGTTCGCCAGGCGGTTTTGGTTTGCGTCCACGTTTGAACCCCATTGTGGATTCGGTTTTGCCGATAGTCATGCAGCAATTTTGGTATGACCAAAAAGCAAAATCAAGTCTGTTGATTCTTTGTTTGTATACCTCTCGCACGTCGCGCGCGCCACGCGAGCTCGAACGAGGGTTGGGGTGTTGTTTTATTAACAATTAACATTTGAATTGCTGATGAATTGTCTCATATGCAGTAGATTGACTTGGCGCTTTTTGTGAAACTGGACGCGAATAAAATTAACAATAGTCAGGGGTGGGGGAATGAAAAACGCTGTTTTGGCGGGCTGGGCCCGAAGGTACTTGCTGCCCGTTTTGGGGCTTTTTTTGGTATCCGGGGCAGCTTTGGCGCAGTCGGCCGACCTGGTGGTCAACCATTCGGACTCCCCCGATCCCGGTCCTGCCGGCGGCGTTTTCACTTACACCTTGCGGGTGGACAACAACGGGCCGAATTTGGCCACGGGCGTCACTTTGGCGGACGTGCTGCCTCCCGGGTCGGTGTTCGAGAGTGTCAACACCACGGCGGGCTCTTGTAGCCACGCCGCTGGCGCGGTCAACTGCACCCTGGGGGACATTGCCTTTCTGGCCAGCCAGACCGTGACGATCAACGTGCGCCTGCCTTCGGCAGGGGTCTGGACCAACACGGCCACCGCCAGCAGCGCGGTGACGGACCCGAACCCAAGCAACAACGTCAACAACGCCCAGAGCACCACGGCTTTGCAGGCTGCCGACTTGTTGCTGACGGCAACGCCATCGGATGGCAATGTGGTTGCTGGGCAGTTGTATTCCTACACACTTGATGTCTACAACAGTGGCCCGGACGCGGTTCTGGGTCGGCAGATCATCACGTTCACCGTGCCGCCGGGATCTTCCATCACAGCCGCACCTTCTGGCGTTGGGTGGGTTTGCTCGCCGCTCACGGGTTACCCCTTGAGTGCGGGCGACATCACTTGCACGCGAGAACAACCGCTGGCAAGCGGGCAAACGGCAGAGCCCCTGCTTGTGCCGGCCACGGCCAATCTGGATGGAACGGTCACGGCTGCCTTTGCTGTGGCCGGCTTCCGGCCGGATGGATCGCCCATGCCAGACGCCAACCTGAACAACAACACGGTGTCAGAAAGTGTGACCTCTGGTCCGGGGGCTGATGTGAGCATCACCAAGGTGGCGGATGCCACTGCGGTGGTTCAGGGGGGAACCGTGGTCTACACCCTCACGCCGCGCCTCAATGGCGGCCTCAGCTTGGTGGGACAGCAAATTGTGGTGACCGATACGCTTGACCCCGGGTTGACGTTTGTGTCGGCCAGTGGCTCGGGTTGGACTTGCGACGCGACCATTACCTGTGTGCGACCTGGGTATGACGGGGGCAACTTCACCAACATGCCGCCCATCACGGTGACTGCCGTGGCCAATGGGAGCGCGAACCTGATCAACACGACTTCGGTGAGTTCGCCCTTGGTCGATCCGATTCCGGGCAACAACGATGCCTCAGTCGCGGTGTTCTCTGGTAGTGCGACCGACTTGCGAATGGTGAAGGGCGTCAGCCCTTCGCCCTACATCCTGCCGAACGTCGAGTTTGAGTATCAGTTGTATGCCAACAACTTGGGTCCGCTGGCGTTGCCTGCCGGCCAGCTCATTACGGTGACCGACACGGTGCCTGCGGGGGTGACGCTTAAGCGCATTTCATCGGCGCCAGGGTGGACATGTGATGCTTTGCCCGTGACAGGGCCCGGAACATGGTCGTGCACGGGCGCGCCTGCGATCAATGTTGGCGCTAACACGCCTTTTATTCGAGTCGTGGCTGAGGTTGATGGAGAGGGTTCTTACACAAACGGCGTGTGCCTCGCGCTCGGCGCAGGCGGCGCGGACCGTGTGGACCCCAATGCGGCGAACGATTGCGCCACACGGGCTGTCACAAGCAATTCGAGCATCGCAGCGGATCTGCGGGTCGTCTCCAAGACCTCTTCGCCGTCCGTGGCGGCGGTAGGCGAAAACGTCACTTACGTGATCACAGTTGAAAACCTGGGCCCATCCGCTGCCTCGGCGCAGGTGCGCGACAGTTTGAGCCGCCTGATGGAGGTTGGTGGTTTTCAGTCAGCAACACCGTCGCGAGGAACCTGCTCGGCCAACCAGGTGACGACGACTTCGCGTTGGCTTCAGTGTGACATCGGCGTGCTTCAGCCCGGTGAAACGGCGACGGTGACTGTGGTGGTTCGGCACAACGAGACGGCTGCGCCCAGCTACACCAACACGGCTGAAGTGACTTCGTGGTCTAACCCCGACCCGAATCCTGCCAACAACACGGGCAGTGTTGTTACGGCGTTTGAAAACAAGTCTGACTTGGTGGTGGCCAAGACAGCCACACCCTCAACGATTCCGGCCGGCGCGCCCATCACCTTTGTGTCTTCTATCAGCAACGGCGGCACCCTCCCGGCCGATAACGTGCAGATGAACGATGCCCTGCCGGCAAATGCCACCTTCATGGATGTGGTTGCGGTCAGCGGCGGCGGTATGTGTGTTCCTGTGGCGCCCGGCGCCATGGGGGGCACCTTGCAGTGCAGCTGGGCACAAATTGCGCCGGGCGTGCAGCAGACGGTCACCTATCGCATGCGCCCTCTGGCGTCTGCCATAGGTGGTGTGGTGATCAACAGCGTGGCTGCCACAACAACCACGGCCGAAATCACCACCGCCAACAACAGTGCGCAGACCTCCACGCCTGTGACGCCCGCCGAGCTGGACATTCTGGTGAACAAGGTCGATAGCGTCGATCCGCTGAACCTGGGGGCGTCCACCGTTTACACGATCACGGTCACCAACAGTGGTCCGTCGTATGGGACGAATGTCGTGATGACCGATGTTTTTCCCGCGCCCGGATCTACCCCAACGGCAACCTTCAGTTACCAGGGTGAACTGACCGCGAGCGCTGGCGGGGTGTGTACGGAGCCCGCCATCGGGGTCACGAGCGGCACCCTGAGCTGCTCTTTCCCGGGCCTGGCCAGCGGCGCGTCGGCAGTTGTGACCTACAAGATGACGGCCGAGGCGCTCTTGATCGCTGGTGCAAACACCGGTACGGCCTTCAACGCTGTGTCTGTGAGTGTGGATGAGGTTGAGACGCTCACAGCCAACAACCAGGTGGTGCACGACACGACCACGCGCCGCTTCGCAGTGGCAACCGATCTTTCGGTGGTCAAGACCGCTCCTGCGGGCCCCGTGGCGCCTGGATCTGATGTGTCTTATGCCGTCACTGTGACCAACAATGGGCCCATGGTCAGTGATGGTGCACAGGTGATGGACACGCTGCCTGACGGTTTGACGTTCTTGTCGGCAAATGGCTGTATTTTGGACGACCGCCAGGTGTTTTGTCCCCTGGGGGTGCTGGCGGTCGGCGCATCACGCACCTTCACGATCAATGCACAGTTGAGTTCGCCCTATCTGGGTGCTCGCCCGCTGGTGAACACAGCCATGGTGGACGCCCCTGGCGACACAGACAGTTCGAACAACAGTTCAAGCGCATCCACGGTGGTGTCTGAGAATCCGCCGCCTGTTGATCCCGCACCTCCCGGTGGTGGCAACGTGGTCGACATTCCAACCCTGTCGGAGTGGGGGCTGATTTTCCTTGCATTGTTGTTGGGTTGGGTCACCTACAAGCAGGCGGGGCCTGCCCTTGCCCCGCGCAGACGTTGACGGGTGGGGTGGGGGCGGGTGATGGCCGCAGGACATGCGACTCAAGCATTGTCTTAAACTCGTCGGCCCACCTGCGAGGCCGCCATGAGCACACGACAAGTCCACCTGATCGACCACCCCCTGGTGCAGCACAAGCTCACGCTGATGCGCCAGAAAGACACCAGCACCAAAAGCTTCCGCCAGCTGGTGCACGAACTCAGCGCCCTGCTGGCCTATGAGGTCACGCGCGACATGCCCATGCAGGAGATCGAGATCGAGACGCCGCTGGAGACCATGAAATCTCGCGTGATCGATGGCAAGAAGATTGTGCTGGCCTCCATACTGCGGGCCGGCAACGGTTTCCTGGATGGCATGCTGGAGGTGGTGCCCAACGCGCGCGTGGGCCACATCGGCCTGTACCGCGACCCGAAAACCCTGCAGGCGGTGGAGTATTACTTCAAGATGCCCAGTGGCATGGACGAGCGCGATGTGATTGTGCTCGACCCCATGCTGGCCACCGGCAACTCCGCCGTGGCCGCTGTGGACCGCCTGAAGCAGACCAAGCCGCGCTCCATCCGCTTTGTGTGCCTGGTGACCTGCCCCGAAGGCCTCAAGACCTTCCACGACCACCACCCCGACGTGCCGGTGTACACCCCGGCGGTGGACCGTGGCTTGAACGACCACGGCTACATCGTCCCCGGCCTGGGCGATGCGGGTGACCGGATCTTTGGCACGAAATAAGACCACCCCCGTCGCTTGCCCGCTGCGCGTGGCCGCATCCCCCCTCAAGGGGGCAACACCAGCCGTCCGGCAGAGCCGGCCCGGCGGTGTTCACCCGGTTGACTCCCCCGCTTTCGCCCGGTATTTGCTTCTGGGGTAAGGTTCGGGGATGACGCATCAAGCACCCTCTTTCTGGCAACTTGGCTGGCGCGCGCTGTGGCGCGATCTGCGGGCGGGTGAACTGCGGCTGCTCATCGTGGCGGTGGCCTTGGCCGTGGGCGCGCTCACAGCCGTGGGGTTTTTTGCCGACCGCCTGCAAGGCGGCTTGCAGCGCGATGCGCGCCAGCTCATCGGCGGTGATGCGGTGGTGCAGAGCGACCACCCGGTGCCACCGAAGTTTCTGACCCAGGCATCTGCGCTGGGTTTGCGTGCCGTCACCACGCTGAGCTTTCCCACCATGGGCCGGGCCGACGACGCGCAAGGGGGCGCTGCGCGTCTGGTGGCACTCAAATCGGTGGAAGGCGGCTATCCCTTGCGTGGCCGGCTGCGCACCGCCGACGCGCCGGGCCAGCCCGATGTGGCCACCGCTGACATTCCCGCGCCCGGAACGGTCTGGATCGATGCGGCGCTGCTGGACGCGCTCAACCTCCAGATGGGGCAGACCCTGCTGCTGGGCGACAGCGGTTTTCGCATCGCGCGCATTCTGGTGGTCGAGCCCGACCGGGGCGCCGGTTTCATGAGTTTTGCGCCGCGTGTGATGCTCAACACCACCGACCTAGCGGCCACTGGCCTGGTGCAACCCGCCAGCCGCCTGAGCTACCGCTTGGCGGTGGCCGGCGAAGACGCCGCCGTGCGGCGCTACACGGCATGGGCCGAGGCTGAGCTGAAAAAGGCCGACGTGCGCGGCATGCGGCTGGAGTCGCTGGAAGGCGGTCGCCCCGAGATGCAGCGCACGCTGGAGCGGGCCGAAAAATTCCTCAACCTCGTGGCCCTGCTGGCCGCCTTGCTGAGTGCCGTGGCCGTGGCCATTGCCGCGCGCGGTTACGCTGCCCGCCACCTGGACGACTGCGCCATGCTGCGGGTGCTGGGCCTGTCGCAGGGCACCATGGCGCGGGCTTACACCTTCCAGTTCGTCACCGTGGGCCTGGCGGCCAGTGCCATCGGCGTGGCGTTGGGGTTTGCCGTGCACTTCGTGTTTGTGGTCTTGCTGGCCGGGCTGGTGGACGCGGCCTTGCCCGCAGCCAGCGTTTGGCCGGTGTTGTTTGGCCTCGGCATGGGCCTCACGTTGATGTTGGCGTTTGGCTTGCCGCCAGTGCTGCAACTGGCGCAAGTGCCGCCGCTGCGTGTGATCCGCCGCGACGTGGGTCAGCTCAAGCCCGCTTCGCTGGCCGTCTTGGCGCTGGGTGCGGCGGGTTTTGCCGCGCTGCTGCTGGCGGCCAGCCGCGACCTCACGCTGGGCCTCATCGCTGTGGGCGGTTTTGCGGTGGCGGTGGCCATTTTTGCCGTGGCCTCTTACGCGGCCGTGCGCCTGCTGCGCGCCAGCGTCAACGAGGCCACCGCGCCGCGCTGGCTGCGCCTGGCCACGCGCCAGCTGGCCGCCCGCCCCGCTTATGCGGTGGTGCAGGTGAGTGCGCTGTCGGTGGGCCTGTTGGCCCTGGTGCTGCTGGTGCTGCTGCGCACCGACCTCATCAGCAGCTGGCAAAAGGCCACGCCGCCCGATGCGCCCAACCGCTTTGTCATCAACATCCAGCCCGAGCAAGCCCAGCCCTTCCAGGCCAGCCTGCGCCAAGGTGGCGTGAACCAGTTCGACTGGTACCCCATGATCCGGGGCCGGCTGGTGGCCATCAACGGCAAGGACGTGGTGCCCGAAGACTTCACGACAGACCGCGCCCAGCGCCTGGTGGACCGCGAGTTCAACCTGTCGCACAGCGCAGAACGCCCCACGCACAACGAGATCGTGGCCGGACGCTGGACACCCGACGAAGCCGGCGGTGCCAGCGTGGAAGAAGGGTTGGCCGAGGAACTGGGCCTCAAGCTGGGCGATCGCATCACCTTCGACATGGCCGGCCAGCGCATCGAGTCGCGCATCACCAGCCTGCGCAAGGTCGATTGGGGTTCGCTGCGCGTCAACTTCTTTGTACTGTACCCGGTGGCACAAATGAGCGACGTGCCGCTGACCTACATCAGCGCCTTCCGCGCGCCCGACACACCAGGCTTCGACAACGCGCTGGTGCGCGCCTACCCCAACATCACCAACGTGGACATGAGCAGCACCATCGCCCAGGTGCAGCGGGTGTTGGGTCAGGTCATACGCGCGGTGGAGTTTTTGTTTGGCTTCACCCTGGCCGCTGGCTTGGTGGTGCTGTTCGCCGCCGTGACCGCCACCCGCAGCGAACGCGAGCGCGAATTCGCCGTGATGCGCGCCGTGGGCGCCCCCTCCAAGCTGCTGCGGCAGGTGCAACGCGCCGAACTGGTCGGTGTGGGTCTGTTGGCGGGTTTCCTGGCCTCGGTGGTGGCCGTTGTCGTCGGCTGGGCGCTGGCGCGCTACGTGTTTGAATTCGCCTGGACCGCCTCGCCCTGGGTGCCGCTGGGCGGCGCCGTGGCGGGTGCGTTGCTGGCGTTGGCCGCCGGCTGGTGGGGCCTGCGCAGCGTGCTGCGCACCCCGGTGGTGGAGACCCTGCGCAAGGCGCCAACTTGATGAACACCGAGAACCCTTCTTCCAACGCGGCAGCCGCGACCACACCGTTCGAGTGGGTGGGCGGCGAGACGCGTGTGCGTGCCCTGGTGGACCGCTTCTACGACCTCATGGACCTGGAGACCGCTTACCGCGAGCTGCGCGCCGTGCACGGCACCACGCTGGACGATGCGCGCGACAAGCTGTTCTGGTTTCTGTGCGGCTGGTTGGGTGGCCCCAACCACTACATCGAGCGCTTCGGCCACCCCCGCCTGCGCATGCGCCACATGCCGTTTGCCATCGGCATCCGGGAGCGCGACCAATGGCTGGCGTGTATGGATCAGGCGATGGGTGAAACCGGGGTGCCCGTCGATTTGCGCGAGCGGCTGAAAACCAGCTTTTTCCAAACCGCCGACTGGATGCGCAACACGCCCTGAGGTGGCAGCGGCGCTCAGTCCGGGATCGCCGGCTCCACCAGTTGCGCCAACTGTGCCAGCGATTCCTGCCAGCCCAGGTAACACATCGCCACCGGGATGGCATCGGGAATGCCGGCCTGCACGATGTTCAGCTCGGTGTTGACCCTGTCGCCGGATTTCGCAACACCTTGGGTCGACATTGTGACGATCCACGCAGCCGATTTGCGTATTTGACTCTGGCATGCTAATTAGCCAAGTTCCGAATACATGTTTCACGCCTGCATAGACGTAGCGCGACTTGAAGCCCCGGTAGTTGGCGGTAGTTGGCGGGAGTTGCGAGTGTGTTGCTGGGGAACCAGAAGTTGTGGCCAGCGTTGGATTCGTTGTTGACGTTTGCAAGTGCCGTTGAGAAAAATGTCCGTTTGGATAGGAAAAAGTCGAGCCAGGTGCACAACTTGAAGTTTGCTTAGCGACTGCGCCGACACGCACCTGCACTTGATGGCGGTTTGGCAGCAGATGAGTGAATGGATGGATCCCGGCGCTCAGTCAAACCGGATGGTGTCCCGTTGCAGCACGTTGTTGCAGTGAGGGCACATCCATTGACCTCGGAGGGATTGACCACATGGGCGGTGTATGACCGTCAACGACGAAGCACTGTGCCGTTGCCAGTGGTCGCCCCAGTGGATGAGTTCGATCGTTATTGGGTAGGTGGCAATCGCCGCGCGCGTCAGGTGGTACTCCAGTCGCGAGCCTGCGTAAGAGATGCCGCGCAGCATGCCCATGGACTGCAACTCTTCCAGTCGATCAGTCAGCGAGGCGGGCCAGATGCCGGTCGCAACCGACAGGGCAGAAAACGTTTTGTGCCCTTGAAGCGCCGCTGCAACGATCATGGCGTTCCAGCGGTCACCAAACAGGCGCAACAAAGTGGGCAGGCTGCCGCGATCGTCGCTGTGTGACTTTCGATACCGCCGGCGGGCCGGCAGCAGCGCGGCTGGTGCCGTGTGTTCATCTTCTTCTGTTGCCGGCGCTGCGAAGGTGTCGAACGGCGTGACAGGAGCTTGGCAGTGCGCGCAGGCGTAGATAGGATCGATCGGTTTTCCGCATTCCAGATGGATCAATCGGATGCGTGGACGGTCATGCGATGGCGCCGACGTGTCTGTGCCGGTACCCCAGTGCTGTTCCCATTGCCACATCGCCAGAAGTACGCTCCATAGCGCCAGGCCCGTTTCCGTCAGCCGGTACTCGGGATGGGCGCTTGGCGCCACGATTTTTTCTAGCAGGCCGTCGCGACACATGCGCTCCAGGCGGTCACTCAGTACAGCGCGCGAGACACCGAGCGCATGCATGTGATCACTGAAGCGACGTGCGCCACGAAAACTGGTTCGCAGGATGCGCAAGACCCAGGCGTCCCCAAGGACCTCAATCGCTCGCGATGCACCGGACACGCGCAGAGCCGGGACGAATGCTTCAGGCATGGCGTCTCACTATCACAAAAAAATAGGTCTGTATATAATAGTTTCCAGCATGGGTGCTATGGGTGATTGAGTGCAAAATTGGTCTGTGTAAAGTAGTTTGTCAAAAATTTACAGACAAGGAAGCTGCATGGCGAATGCATTGATTATCGAGGCGCTGCGTACACCACGCGGTGCGGCCAAAAGCAGTGGGGCACTGCATTCGCTCACGCCCGTAGAGCTGCTGGCTGGACACCTCCGCACGCTGCGTGAACAGGTGGCGGTGGATCCCATGTTGGTGTCCGATGCCGTCTTTGGCTGTGTCACCCAGGTCGGTGAACAAGGCGGCAACATCGGCAAAGTCGCGTCTTTGTTGGGGGGCTGGAGTCCATACACATCGGCTGTCACCATCAACCGCTACTGTGCCTCTGGCCTGAGCGCGGTGCATTGGGCCGCTCAACAGGCGATGACGATGGACACATTGTCGATAGGCGGTGGTGTAGAGATGATGTCTCGGGTGCCCATGCAAGGGGACAACGCGCCGCACTACACGGACGCCGAATTGTCCGAGGCCGTGGGTTTCGTTCCACCGCCCTGGACGTCGGACCTGGTGGCCACTCGCCACGGATTCACTCGCGAGCAGTGTGACGACTATGCCGCCTTGTCACAGGCTCGCGCCTGTGCAGCACGCGAAGAGGTACCCATGCCTTCCATGCGACCTGTGTCCGACTCGAATGGTCGTTTGCTCCTGGCGCATGACGAGAATCCACGTGCCGGCAGCACCAAAGAAAGGCTCGCTGAGCTCAAGGCCATCTTCAGTCGAGGCGCTGAAGCACTTGACGCCTGGGGCCTCGCCAACGAGCCTGGGCTGACCCATATCGAGCATGTGCATACCGCAGGCAACGCGCCTTGTATGGCGGACGGTGCTGCCGCTGTGTTGCTGGCGTCGCCAGCGGCGGCGGAGCGTGCGGGCTTGCGCCCACGGGCGCGGTTTGTTGCCATGGCCGATGCCTGCGTGCCTCTGGCGCAAACAGGTGCGGTCGACGCGACGCAGCGCGCCTTGGCACAAGCGGGATTGACGGTGGGTGACATTGACCTCTGGGAGGTGCGTGATTCGTTTGCTGCCATCACGCTGCACTACTTGCAAGCGCTGCAAATTCCCATTGATCGGTTCAATGTCAATGGCAGCTCGATTGCGTTGGGCCATCCACTGGGGGCGACGGGCGCCATGTTGATCAGCTGTCTGCTGGACGAAATGGACCGTCGTCAACTGCGTCTGGGCGTCGTGGCCATCACCGGCGCCACCGGGGTTGCAACTGCCAGTGTCATTGAACGACTCACCCATTGAACCGTCTCCAGGAGCAGAAACATGATTGAAATTCACTCGAAATACAAACTGAGCTGCCTGCCCTCAGATAACCCGTACCTGTCGGATGGCCACCAGCCGGTTGAGGTGGAATGGACAGCGGAAACCACCTCGTTGGAGGTGATTGGCGACATCCCCAAAGACCTCAACGGCGTGTACCTGCGCAACGGCCACAACCAGATCCACGCGCCCCTGGGCAAGTACCACCCCTTCGACGGCGACGGCATGATCCACGGCATGCACTTTGCCCACGGCAAGGCAACCTACCGCAACCGCTTCATCCGCACCACCGGCTTTCTGGCGGAACAGGCGGCGGGCGAATCGCTGTGGCCAGGCATCATCGAGCCGCGCCGCGCGGTGCGCCGGGGCTGGGGCTCCATCGGCGCCATGAAGGACAACGCCGGCACCGACGTGAAGGTGCACGCCGGGCGCGCAGTGGCCGCCATGAGCCAGTGCAGCGAGCCCTACCGGCTGGACCCCGTGACCCTGGACACACTGGGCCCCGACCCCAGCTGGGCGCGGGCGCTGGGCGACCGCGGCATCTGTTCCCACTTCCAGGTGGACGAACACAGCCAGGAGATGATGTTCTTCAACTTCGCCGAGCGCGCACCCTACTTCAACTACGGTGTGGTCAACGCCCGCAACGAGCTGGTGCACTACGAGCCCATCGAACTGCCCCACGCCACCTGGCCACACGACCTGGGCATGAGCCAGCACTACTGCGTGATCCATGACCTCTCCATGTTCTTTGATCAGGAAGGTCTGAAAAAAGGTCAGCACCGATTGAAGTTCCACCGCGATGTGCCTGCGCGTTTTGGTGTCATCCCGCGATTTGGCAGCAGCCGCGACGTGAAGTGGTTCGAGGGTCAGCCCTGTTACATCCTGCACCTGGCCAACACATACGAAGTGGGCGACGAACTGGTCATGGACGGCGCCATCCAGACCAACCCCGTGCCGGACCTCAGCGGCCTGCCCAAGGACGGCTACGCGCGCATGAACGCCTTGCTGTCCATGGACCTGCAGGAAACCCGTATGCACCGCTGGCGCTTCAACCTCAAGACCGGGCAGACCACCGAGGAAGATCTGGACGACGAGGTGACCGAGTTCTCCATGATCAGCGGCCGCTACAAGGGCCGCCCCAACCGCTACGTCTACAACGCCCTGATGCAGCCAAACTGGACTCTGGTCGGCCTCAAGAAATACGACTGGCTGACCGGCAACACGCAGCGTTGGCAGGCGCCCGAAGGCTGCTTTGTCAGCGAGACCCCGTTTGCCCCGCGCGACGGATCGACCGAAGAGGACGACGGCTACCTGGTCACTTTCCTGACCAACCTCAACACCCGTAAAGGCGAGTGCGCCATTTTTGATGCCCGCGACATCACCCGGGGCCCCATCTGCCGCATCGTGCTGCCCGGCCACATCCCCATGGGCGCCCACGCGGGCTGGACGCCCGCCGCCGCACTGAAGGAGCCAACATGACCACCTCCAACAACATCCCGCTGCCCGACCATTCGGTCACCCACCCCCACGGCCGCGCCAGTGGCACCACGGTCTTTGTGCTGCACGGTGCCTTCGGGGCCAAGGAGTACTGGCGCGCCCAGATCGACTGCCTGGTGCGGCACGGCCACCGCGTGGTGGCCTGGGACGCGCCCGGTTACGGCCTCTCACCCCTGCCCGCGGACTTCGGCATCGACCGCTGCGCCCAAAGCCTGGCCGCGCTGCTGCGCCACCAGAGCGGCGAGCGCAACGTGGTCATGGGCCACAGCATGGGCGGCATGATTGCCCAGCGCGCCTGGGCCCATGCGCCCGAGCTCATCCACGGCTACGTGCTGTCGGCCACCAGTGCCGCCTTCGGGCAGGCCGACGGCGACTGGCAGCGTGAGTTTGTGCGCCAGCGGGTGGCACCTCTGGACGCTGGCCGCTCCATCCCCGACTACGCCCCCGAGATGCTGCGCAGCATGATGGCGCCGGGCGCGGGCGGGCCCGTGGTGGACCTGCTGATCGCCACCGTCAGCCTCATGTGTGAGGACACGTTCCGTGCGGCCGTAGGCGCCATCGCCGGCTACGAAGGCCGCCAACTGCTCGCCGGCATGAACGTCCCCGCACTGTGTGTGGCGGGCGAGCTCGACCGCACCGCGCCCGCCGTGGTGATGCAGAAGATGGCCGCCAAGATGCCGCAGGCCCGCTTTCTTGAACTCAAAGGCCTGGGCCACTTTGGCTGGGCAGAAGATCCCGATCGTTTCAACGCCGCTCTGCTCGACTTCCTGTCCAGCAGCGGTTTTGGTCTCCCACCCCAAGCCCCAGGAGCTGCCGCATGAACCACCATCCCCTGAACCGACGCCACCTGCTGCAAATGGCTGCTGCCGGCGGCACCGCCGCGCTGTGGCCCCAAGCCCAGGCTCAGAGCGTCTGGCCGTCCAGAGCCATCACACTGATTGCACCCAACGCGCCGGGTGGCCCGGCCGACACCCTGGCGCGGGTGGTCACCACTTCCCTGTCACAGCAGCTGGGCACCTCTGTGGTGGTCGACAACAAGCCGGGCGCGGCCGGCAAGATTGGCATCCAGGCCATGCTGCGGGCGCCGCGCGACGGCCACGTGGTGGCTGTCACCTCGGTCACCGCCATGTCGGCACTGCCGGTGTTCGACCCGCAGGTGGGCTACCGCTCACCCGAGGACTTCGAGCCCCTGGTGCTGGCGGTCCGCACGCCCGCCGTCTGGTGTGTGCACCCCAGCCTGGGCGTAAAGAACCTGGCGCAACTCGTGGCGCTGGCCAAGTCCAAGCCCGGCGTGCTCAACTACGCCAGCTTTGGCACCAACAGCTCCTCGCACCTGGCGCAAGAGGACTTCTTCCGCCGCGTCGACATCCGCCTCACCCATGTGCCTTACAAGGGCGAAAGCGAGGGCATGACCGCGCTGCTGTCCAACCAGGTCCAGGTCATGATGATCTCGGGTGCGGCCAAGCCCCATGTGGAGGCTGGCAAACTGACCGCCCTGGCCACCACCTCGGCCGACACCTGGGAGGTGTTCCCCAAGCTGGTCACGGCCAGCCGCAGCGGTGTGCTGCAACTCGCCCATTACAGCTACGAGCCCTGGCTGGGCTTCTCCGCCGCAGCGGGCACGCCCGCCGAGACCGTGACGCGGCTGCAGAATGCCCTGCGCGACGCCTTGCGCACGCCCGAGGCACAGGCCACGCTGGGCAAGCTGGGTTACCGCGTGGTGGCCGGCAGTGCGCAGGACATGCGCAACGCCATCGAGCAGGACATGACGCTGTACCGGGTGCTGCTGCGTTCGGGTCGGGTCAGCGTGTCCTGAGGAGGCAGCGATGACCGCCGTGCTCGAAGGTGTGCGCGTCCTGGACCTGACACGGGTGATTGCCGGACCCTGGTGCACCCAGATCCTGGCGGATCTGGGTGCCGACGTGATCAAGATCGAAAAACCCGATGGCGGTGACGACACCCGCCGCGTGGGCCCCTTTGTGGGCGACCCCCAGCGCGGCGACTCCGCCTTTTTTCTGGGCGCCAACCGCGGCAAACGGTCGGTCACCGTGGACATCAGCCAGCCCGAAGGCCAGGCGCTGCTGCACGAGCTCCTGGGCCAGTGCGACGTGCTGGTCGAGAACTTCAAGGTTGGCGACCTGCGCCGCTACGGCCTGGACCACGCCAGCCTGTGCCAGCGCCACCCTGGGCTGATCTACTGCAGCGTCACTGGCTTTGGCCAGGACGGGCCCTACGCCACCCGCCCCGCCTACGACTCGGTGCTCCAGGCCATGTGTGGCCTCATGAGCACCTGTGGCCACCCCGACGATGCGCCGGGCGGTGGCCCGGTGCGTGCCGGCGCGCCCATCGCCGACATCTTCAGCGGCCTGTACGCCGCCATTGCGGTGTTGGCCGCCCTGATGCACAAACGCAGCACCGGCCAGGGCCAGTTCATCGACCTGGCCATGGTCGACGCGACCACGGCCGTCATGGGCCACCTGGCCCTGGGCTACCTGATGACGGGCGAGGTGCCCCAGCGCCAGGGCAACAACAATCCCATCACCGCGCCGTCCGAGGTGTTTCGCGCCAGCGATGGCTACTTCTCCATGTCGGCCGGCAACAACGGCCAATTCGCGGCCCTGCTCGAGGTCTTGGGCTTGTCCGCCACCCTCGCGCACGACCCGCGGTTTGTCAGCAACATCGAGCGCATAAAACACCGCCAGGCGCTGCACGCGCTGCTGGAAGCGGTGACGCTGACCCGGCCGGTGGCCGAGTGGATCGAACGCCTCTCAGCGCGCACCGTGCCCTGTGCGGCGATCAACGACATGCGGCAGGTGTTCGCCGACCCGCAGGTGCGCCACCGTGACCTGCGGCTGGACGTGCCCCACGGCAGCGGCCAGACCGTGCCCACGCTGCGCAGCCCCTTGCGCATGTCGGCCACGACCATACGCCACGGCACTCCGCCCATGCTCGGTGAGCACACCGATGCCGTGTTGGGGGAGCTGCTGGGGCTGTCGGCTGAGCGCCTGCAGGCCTTGCGCGAAAGTCATGTGACAACCGCCTCTCTCGTCGCGAATGGACGCTGAGGCTGGCATGCATGCGGTGCAAGTGATCGGTCGGGTGGAGGTGGTCGATCGCAGCGTGCAGGACGGCGCCGAGCTGGTCAGTACGCTGGCCAAAGGCCTGGACGTGTTGGCTGTGCTGGCCGGTGGCGAACTGCTGGGAAACCTGCAGATTGCACAGCGTGTGGGACTGAGCAAGGCAACCGCGTCCCGGTTGTGCACGACCATGGCAGCGCTGGGCTATTTGCGACTGGACGAAAGAACACGCAAATATGCGATGGGCGCGCGGCTGCTGGCCATGGGAGCGACCGTTCAGCACCGATGTGGGTTGCTGCGGTTGGCCAAGCCCCTCATGATTTCGCTCGCACGTGACACCGGCATGGTGGTCGGCATGGGCGCCCGTGAGCGTCTCGGCATGGTCTGTCTGGATGTGGCGAATGACGAAGGTGTCAGCGTCGGTACATCCAGCGTCGGATCGGTGTTGCCCATGGCAGATACGGCGATGGGGCTCGCGTATTTGGCCCACGCTGGCGTGGCCGAACGCATTTCCGTGCTGCGGCAGCTGCAGGTTGCCTACGGTCGGGACTGGAAAGCGGTGCGTGAACGCATCGAAGAAGCCATGACGCAGTACCGCCGCCAAGGCTATGTGATTCGACACCGATCGTGCGAAGCGGGCGTCACAGCTGTCGCAGCGGCGATCGAACTGCCGGGTCACCTGGGCGTGGTGGCGTTCACCTGCGCCACCGAAGCCAACAGTCCGGAAGTGACAGCGCGCCTACAGCGGGCAGGGGCTGGGCTGCTCGACATGGCAGCCGCCCTGCTACGCGGTGCTGTACCCGGACGTTGACGGGAAGGCTCAGACGCCAGGCACTGCCGGTTCAACACCCAGCCGTACGACTGGAGCGGTTCGCAAGGCCACTGTCACCGTTTTTTCCTCGGTATAGAAATGGCGCATGCCGTCGATGCCCTCGCGACCGACGCCCGATTGTTTGTAGCCGCCAAATGGAAAGCGGGTGTCCAATGTCATGTTCGTGTTGGTGAGCACCACGCCCGCTTCCAGGCGCTGTGCAGCGAGCAGCGACTGGGCCAGATCCTGCGTCCACACATAGGCCACCAGGCCAAAGTCTGATTCATTGGCAGTGTGGATGGCCTCTTCAAAATCATCGAACACCTCGACGGTTGCGACTGGTCCGAAGACTTCGCGTTGGCAAATCGACAGACGGTTGTGGGGCGTCAGCAGCGCGGTCGGTGCCAGGTAGTAGCCGCGCTGAAGGTGTGCCGGACGATCGCCTCCAGTCAACAGCTGTGCGCCATCGGCCACCGCCTGCCGCACGTGCTCCAGCACACGTGCGTGGTGTGCGGCGTTGGCCAATGGGCCAATGTCGGTGTGATCGTCCAGGGGATCGCCTACGCGGATGCGGCGGGCGCGTTGCACAAAGGCATCCATGAAATTTTGGGCGATGCGTCGATCCAGCAGGATGCGTGAACCCGCAAAACACTGCTGGCCGTTGTTGCTGAAAATGCCGGCCAAGGCACCGTCCAGGGCAGCGTCCAGGTTGGCACTGGCGGTCACGATGTTGGCGGATTTCCCACCGAGCTCCAGGTCGACGCGCTTGAGGCCGGGCCCAGCGGCGGTGGCGATGGCCCGTCCCGTCTCGGTGCCTCCGGTGAACGACACCACACGCACATCGGGATGGCGCACGAGTGCGTCACCCGTGGTGTGTCCGCGACCGTGTACGAGGTTGGCGACGCCCGGCGGAAGCCCGGCCTCTTGCAGCAGATCCATGAATCGGGACACCGCCAGTGGCGTGGTTTCAGCGGTCTTGATCACACAGCAGTTGCCGAAGGCGAGTGCTGCCGCGATCTTGGTGGAGGCCAGCGCCAGCGGTGCATTCCAGGGCGAGATCAACGCGGCGACACCTGCCGGTTCCCGCACCACATAACGCAGGTAGGCACCGTCCTGGATGCCCGCCTTCTCGACGTTCTGAGACATCCAGTCTGCAAAAAACTCGAAGTTGCGCGCAACGCGTGGCATCTGGCCATTGCGCACGTACCACAGCGGCAAACCGGTGTTGAGCGACTCCAGCCAGGCCAGTTCATGCAGGTGCTGCAGGGTGAGTTCGGCAATGCGCCGAAACAGCTTTTGGCGTTGTGCCACCGGCATGTGCCGCCATTCGCCGAGCGCGTGGGCGCGGCGGGCGGCGGCCACCGCTTGTGCCACCTGCGCTGCATCGGATTCTGCGACCTCGGCAATCTGGGTCTCGGTGGCGGGATTGACCACGGGCAGCATCGTGCCGACCGGTGGCTGCCATTGGCCGTCGATGAAGCTGCCGAAATGGGTGGGAAATTCGTAGGTTGTGCTCATGCCATGTGGCTCCCGCCGTTGACGTGGATGGTCTGACCATGGAGGTAGCTGGCGGCCGGGCTGAGCAGGAACAGCAGCGGCGCGGCAATGTCATCGGGTTGACCCAACCGTTTCAGGGGGACGGTCTCCTTGAAGCGGGCCACATCCAGGCCCGTCGTTTTGTGGGGTCTGCCGGTGCCGCCTTGCAAGAAGGGCGTCTCGATGGCGCCTGGCGCCAGACCGTTCACACGCACGCTGGGGGCCCACTCGGTGGCCAGCGCGCGCACCAGGTTGATGACGCCGGCTTTGGATGTGGCGTAGGGCGCGTAGCCGCTCAGCGGAACGGCCACACCAAAGGTCGACGAGACGAGCACCACGGCCGGTCCGTGGCCCAGGGCGGCAGAAGCCTGAAGCAGCGGCGCCGCCGCACGTGCGACCAGGAACATGCCTCGCAGGTCGGTGTTGACAATGTCGTCCCATTCCTGGGTGGGCATGTCGGCCACTGCGATGCGCTCCCCGGTGTACCCAACAAGGTTGACCAGGCCGTCGATGTGACCCCAACTGAGGCCAATCTGCGCGAAGGCACGCTGCACGTCTGTCTCTTTCGACACGTCGCAGGCCAGTGTATTGACGCTTTCCAGCGGATGGGACTTGTCGATGGCGCTTTGGGTGTCCAGCGCCGTCACACGGATGCCCACCGCCTCAGCGGCACGAACGAGGGCTCGCCCGATGCCACCAAGCGCGCCCAGCACCACCAGGTGGTATCCCGGTGGCGGCACGAAAGCGGGGAACTGCGTTGGGCTCATTGGGTGGCTCCCACTTCGGTCTGGGCTTTGTCCCAGAAGGAAATGTCGGCCGCCATTTGAGCCTTCAGCGCCTGGGGTGACATGTCCAACCAGGCCTGGTTCGGTTGCGCCCTCAACGTCCGCAGTGTGTCCTCATCCTGCAGCAACTTGCGCGAGACCTCTTGCAGTCGTTTCAGCACTGTGGCCGGTGTGCGGGCTGACGCAAACACCACCACACCATCGGTCCAATCGACGTCCAGGAAGCCCAGTTCCCGCATTGTGGGCAGTTGGGGTATGAACTCGATGCGCTGTGCACTGAAAACGCCCAGTAACTTGATTTTTCCGGTCTTTTCGTTTTCGCGTGCAGCCGCCATCGACAGCACGCCCATTTGAATCTGGCCTCCCAGGAGGTCGGCTAACATGGGCGCTTCGCCGCGGTACGACACCGCGACGGCGTCACGTGCCTTCAGTTGCTTGGCAACGCGGTGTTGCCCAATGTGTGTGGTCGTCATCGGACCGTAGGTGCCATACGACAGGCGTTGCGTTTGTGCAAATTGTTCCAGTTGCTTGAGGCTGGTGATCTGACTCTCTGCCGAGGCAGCCAGTACCAGCGGAGCAAGGGTCATGGGCAACACGGGCACGAAGTCCTCCAGCGCGTTGTAGCTGGTCTTGATCGCCGGATTGCGGTTGGTGAACACCGAATAGGGGGTAATCAACAGTGTGTGGCCATCCGCCGGAGCCTTCGCCACAAACTCTGCGCCAATGGTTCCAGCCGCTCCGCCTTTGTTGTCCACCACGACGGGCGTGGAGAGCAGCTCGGCGAGTTTTCTGGCGTACACGCGACCCAGCAAATCAGCGTTGCCGCCCGCGGGGAAGTTCACGACCAACTTGATGGGACCAGCCGGGAAACGATCATTTTGTGCATGCGCCAACGGTATTGAACAAATCATGGCCCATAGGGCCGAGGCGCACACTAGAGAGCGGCGATAGAACATGGGTCATTCCTTAACGTAGTTGATGGGAAAGCGGATTCTTGCCAGGCACCCACAGTCACACGACCGTTCTGTGGGGCGCGTTTCGTTTCATGGAACGACCAGGGGAAATTCCTGTGTTGTGCCTACCGACGCACTTTTTTTCCAACAACCAGTGCGGATCAAAATCGGTCTCGGTCGCTGAGGGGCAAGTTGGCGTTTGCGCCCGACACCGCCCACCGCGGAGCGCTAGGTTTGCACCCACCCGAGTCAGTTTGTGGCTAGCTACCTGTCGCGGTTTGGCGAACAGCCCACAACAACGCGTCAGCGGCCACGGCACTGAGTGGCCCCTGCGGCGATCAAGCGTTCCCGGGACGGTGAGCAGGCCGTTGAAATTCCACGGCGTAAACACTGTTTGCCGAGCCGACTGGCGCTGATAATTTTGGGTATCGAGGTACAGCAAGGAGTGGCCGATGCGCACAGAAAACGGTCTGCACGAAGTTTTGTTCACTGTCGCCAAACTCGAAGACTTCGTGCCAGTCGATCACCCGTTGCGCGCCTCCGACTGGTGGTCAATGAAGCGCTGAGTCGCCTTATTGAATACGGCATCATGGAACTTGAATCAACCGGCATAGCGAACCGGAGCATGCTCGAAGTATTTGCGAATCCGCTCAGGATGGCGTTGCACGCTGCGCATATGGCACGCCGTGACCTTGACCAGTTGTAGCTTCGTGCGCGCCTGCGCAGCGTGCTGCGCACCCCGGTGGTGGAGACCCTGCGCAAGGCGCCAACGTGATGAACACCGAGAACCCTTCTTCCAACGTGGCAGCCGCGACCACACCGTTCGAGTGGGTGGGCGGCGAGACGCGTGTGCGTGCCCTGGTGGACCGCTTCTACGACCTCATGGACCTGGAGACCGCTTACCGCGAGCTGCGCGCCGTGCACGGCACCACGCTGGACGATGCGCGCGACAAGCTGTTCTGGTTTCTGTGCGGCTGGTTGGGTGGCCCCAACCACTACATCGAGCGTTTCGGCCACCCCCGCCTGCGCATGCGCCACATGCCGTTTGCCATCGGCATCCGGGAGCGCGACCAATGGCTGGCGTGTATGGATCAGGCGATGGGTGAAACCGGGGTGCCCGTCGATTTGCGCGAGCGGCTGAAAAACAGCTTTTTCCAAACCGCCGACTGGATGCGCAACACGCCCTGAGGTGGCAGCGGCGCTCAGTCCGGGATCGCCGGCTCCACCAGTTGTGCCAACTGTGCCAGCGACTCCTGCCAGCCCAGGTAACACATCTCCACCGGGATGGCCTCCGGGATGCCGGACTGCACGATGCTCAGCTCGGTGCCACACAACACCGGCCTCAGCGTGACCGTCACCTCCAATGTGCCCGGCAGGTGGGGGTCGTCAAAACGGTCGGTGTAGCGCAGCTTCTCGTTTGGCACCAATTCCAGGTACTCACCGCCAAACGAATGCCCGTGGCCGGTGCTGAAGTTGCGAAACGACATGCGGTGTGTGCCGCCCACCCGCGCGTCCAGTTGGTGCACCTGGCAGGTGAAGCCGAAGGGCGGCAGCCACTTGGCCACGGCATCGGCTTCCAGGAAGGCGCGGTACACGCGCTCGGGTGGGGCGCGCAAAACACGGTGCAGTTGAACGGTGCCAGTGGTCATGGTGAACGCCTTGGGTGGTGAAGATATGTCTCTACGACGGATCAGGGCCGGTGGAATCGACAGGGGGCGGCGCCGCCTGGCTGAATCGGTGCCACACGTTGTGTGCCGCCCACACCGGCAACACCAGCACCAGCAACCATCCCAGCCCCAAGACCACTGCCTCCAGCCAGCCCGGCAAGAGGCCCGCGTGGGGGCCTGCAACCACGAGCACCAGCGCCCCGCAAGCCATCGTCACGAACACGAGCGTTGCCAGGTAGGCGACCAACGTCAGCGCCCAACGCGCCGCCGTGCCCTTCAGACCCTTGGCGGGGCGAACGCGCATGGTCTCACGCAAGGAACAGCGGGATGCGCTCCGGCGGCGGCAGGCCCAGCGCCGGGGACACCCTTCCGCGCAGGTCGAACAGCGAACCAGGCATGGCAGGACTCCGTTGAGGGGGTGATGTTCACCATGGTACGCCCGCGCCTTCCGCGCTCAAAGTCACCTGCGCGGCCATGCCACCAGCGGTGGCGATGGGCTCATTCCAGGGGGACCACCGTTGGAGCACCCAGCCATGCCCGCAGGGGTGTGTCCCTTGGGACGTACAGCGGATGGCGCGGTTGCCCCGCCAGCGTGATTCCGAAGCAACAAGGCTGAATGAGTTTCCCAAGGAGTGCGGCAGATCGGTCAGAGCGAGCGCCGTGGTTGCCCCAGGCCACGATGGTGCAGGACGCCAGCGTTGACAACAGTTCCATTGCCTCACTGTTCAGATCATCTGCTGGTTCCGGCCTTTTCAGCAAATCCCTGGCCGAACGGGTGCGCAACGAAAACACATTGCCGAACATCAAACCGCCATAGCCCAGCTCGTGTGACCACCGTTTGCAGCGCTCGAAGGTGTTGCGCCGTCGGCCTTCAGTCTCGCCCGTGCCGGGGTTGAGCATTACCCACAGCAGCCGCGGTTGGTCAGTCGCCCAGGTCAGGGCATATGCGTAGCGGCGGCTTTGGTCGTGCGAGTAGACAAAAACGTGTTCTCCATCCTTGTCGTCTCGCACGACAGGCTCGGGCAATTGGTGGGCCTCAGCGAAGGCACGGAACGACACGACGATGGGCGGCGGCATGGTGACTCGATCACACGCGGGGCCGTCCCGGTCGCAACAACACCACCAACGCTCCCGCCCCGCCATCCACCGGCCGCGCCTGCACAAAGGCCATCACCTCGTTTTTCTGTATCAGCCAGCTGTGCACCCGGCCTTTGAGCACCGGCATGCGGCCGGGCGACCCCAGGCCTTTGCCATGCACCACGCGCACGCAGCGCAGGCCGGCTTTGTGGGCTTCGCGGATGAACTGGCCCAGGGCTTCGCGGGCGTCTTCGCGGCGCAGGCCGTGCAGGTCGATCTGGCGTTGGATGCTCCAGGTGCCGGCGCGCAGGCGGCGCACCACGTCCACACCCATGCCGGGGCGGCGAAAGCTGAGGTGTTCGTCGGTGTGCAGCAGGGTTTCGGCGTCGAACTCGTCGGACAGGGCCTCCTGCATCACGGCCTGCTCGTCACGTTCGCGCTGCAGGGGCAAAGGCAGGGCGGGTTGGGGGCGCAGGTGTTTGTGGCCGCTGCTGCGCAGGGGTTTGACCGGGCCCACCGCGTTGGCAAACAGGTTTTTGCGCGCCAGGCGCTCGCGCTCGGCCGCCAGCCGGGCGGCTTCCTGCGAGGCCCGGGCCTGGCGTTGTGCCAACAGCTGTTTTTGCAGTTGTTTGAGTTCGGACAGCCCGTGCACTTTCATGCAGGGTATTGTCGGTGCGGCGCTGCGCCCGCGTCAGACCAGGCCCATTTCGGCCATGGAGCGCCAACCGCTGGTGCACACCACCATGTGGTCGAGCACGCGCACGTCCACCAGCGCCAGGGCGCTTTTGAGGGTTTGTGTGAGCATTTCGTCGGCCTTGGACGGTTCTGCCACGCCGCTGGGGTGGTTGTGGGCCAGCACCACGGCAGCGGCGTGGTGGTGCAGGGCGCGCAACACCACCTCGCGCGGGTACACGCTGGTCTGGCTCAAGGTGCCCCGAAACATTTCTTCCAGCACGATGAGGCGGTGCTGGCTGTCCAGGAACAGCACCGCAAACACCTCGTGTGGCTTGGCGCCTAGTTGCAATTGCAGGTAGTGGCCCACGGCTTGGGGCGAATCGAACACCGGCTGCTGGCGCAGTTGCTCGCTCAAGGCGCGGCGCGCGAGTTCGAGCACGGCCACCAGTTCGGCGCGTTTGGCCGGGCCCAGGCCTTTGATGCTTTTGAGCGCGTCGGCCGGTGTGTGCAGCAGGCCGGCCACGCCGCCGAAGCGGTCCACCAGTTCTTGCGCCAGCAGCAGAACGTTTTTGCCGGGCAGGCCGGTGCGCAGCAGCAGGGCCAGCAGCTCGGCGTCGCTCAAGGCGCTGGGGCCACGCGCCAGCAGTTTTTCGCGCGGGCGTGCCTCTTGTGGCAGCGCGTGCAGCGTGGCTTGGCCTGGTGTCATGGACCTCTCCCTCCCGTTTTTTACAATACGAGTTTATTCAGCGGCCGCCGGCCGCGACCGCGTTCATCGCCCCCACCATGCCCCAAGTCGATTCCGCCTCGTTTCTCACCCTCCACTATCGGCTGTCGGGGCCGGACGGGCGTGCCTTCATCACCACCTTTGACGGCCCGCCGGCCACGCTGAGCCTGGGCATGGGCGAGCTGTCGCCGGCCATCGAACAACGCCTGCTGGGCCTGGAAGAAGGCACCCACACCACCTTCGACTTGCCCGCTGGCGAGGCCTTTGGCGAGCGCCAGCCCGAGATGGTGCAGTGGGTGGCGCGCAAGCTGCTCAACGAACTGGGTGACCCGTTGGAGAAGTACGCCGTGGGCGACGTGGTGCAGTTCCCCACCCCCGATGGCCTGGGCCAGTACGCCGGCACGGCGGTGGAGGTGCGCGAAGACGGCGCGGTGCGTTTCGACTTCAACCACCCGCTGGCCGGGCAGCCGGTGTCGTTTGAAGTGCAATTGATCGGGGTGCTGTGATGGAGATCACCCTCGCCGAGCCACGCGGTTTTTGCGCCGGTGTGGACCGCGCCATTGAAATTGTGGAGCGCGCGCTGGAAAAATTCGGCGCGCCCATCTATGTGCGCCACGAGATCGTGCACAACACCCACGTGGTCAACGACCTCAAGGCCCGTGGCGCCATCTTCATTGAAGAACTGAGCGACGTGCCACCCGGCGCCACGCTGATCTTCAGCGCCCACGGTGTGAGCAAGGCGGTGCAGAACGAAGCCGCCGCGCGCGGCTTCCAGGTGTTTGACGCCACCTGCCCGCTGGTGACCAAGGTGCACGTGGAGGTGGCCAAGCTCGCCAAAGAGGGCTATGAGTTCATCATGGTCGGCCACAAGGGCCACCCCGAGGTGGAGGGCACCATGGGCCAGCTCGACCAAGGCATTCATCTGGTGGAAGACGTGGCGGACGTGGCCCGCGTGGCGCCGCGCCAGACCCAGAAGCTGGCCGTGGTGACGCAGACCACGCTGAGCGTGGACGATGCCGCCGAGATCACCGCCGCCGTGCGCGCGCGTTTCCCGCAGGTGCGTGAGCCCAAGCAACAGGACATCTGCTACGCCACCCAGAACCGGCAGGACGCGGTGAAACTGCTCAGCGCCCAGGTGGACACCGTGGTGGTGGTGGGCAGCCCCACCAGCAGCAACACCAACCGCCTGCGCGAACTGGCCGACCGCCTGGGCGTGCCGGCCTACATGGTGGAAGACGCGACCGAGCTGGAGGCCGAATGGTTTGCAGGCGCTGCGCGCGTGGGCCTGACCGCCGGCGCCTCCGCGCCTGAGAGCCTGGTGCAGGGCGTGGTGACGCGGCTGCGTGAATTGGGCGCGATCTCTGTTCGCACATTGGCTGGCGCCGAAGAAACCATGAAATTCCCCCTGCCCAAGGGCCTGAAGATCGATTCGTGAAAAGACATTGACATGCTAGACATCACCCTGCTTCGCAAAGACCTCGACCACGTGGTCGCCCGCCTGCTGACCCGCAAGAACCCCCAGGCCTTTCTGGACGTGGACGCCTTCCGCGCGCTGGAGGGCGAGCGCAAGACGCTGCAGACCCGCACCGAAGAGTTGCAGAGCCAGCGCAACAGCCTGTCCAAGCAGATTGGAATTTTGAGTGGGCAAATCGCGCGATTTGTCGCAACTGAAGATTTTGAGCAGGCGGACTTCAACAAAGCGCAGGTCGAGCACAACAAAAATAAGGTCGCTGAAATTAAGGACGAGCTGGACCGCTCGGCCGCGCGGCTAGAAGTCATCCAGGCCGAGCTGCACACCCTGTTGCTGGCCGTGCCCAACTTGCCGCACGAGAGCGTGCCGGTGGGCAGCGACGAAAGTGGCAACGTGGAACTGCGCCGCTGGGGCACACCACGCACCTTCGACTTTCCGGTGAAGGACCACGTGGACCTGGGCGAGCGACTGGGCCTGGACTTTGAAACCGGCACCAAGCTGGCCGGCTCGCGCTTCACCTTCATGCGCGGCCCCATCGCCCGCCTGCACCGCGCGCTGGCCGCCTTCATGCTCGACATCCAGACCCGCGAGCACGGCTACACCGAGTGCTACACGCCCTACGTGGTCAACGCCGACACCTTGCGCGGCACCGGCCAGCTGCCCAAGTTCGAGGGCGACCTGTTTGCCGTCAAGAAGGGTGGTCAGGATGGCGAACCCGTGCCCGACACCCAGGCGCTCTACCTCATTCCCACCTCGGAAGTGACGCTGACCAACGTGGTGCGCGACGAGATCGTGGCCGAAGCCGAGCTGCCCATCAAGCTCACCGCGCACACGCCGTGTTTCCGCTCCGAGGCCGGCAGCGCCGGGCGCGACACGCGCGGCATGATCCGCCAGCACCAGTTCGACAAGGTCGAGATGGTGCAGATCGTGCATCCTGAAAAGAGCTACGAGGCGCTGGAAGAAATGACCGGCCACGCCGAGGCCGTGTTGCAGCGCCTGGGCTTGCCCTACCGCGTGTTGGCCCTGTGCACCGGCGACATGGGTTTTGGCGCCACCCGCACACACGACCTGGAGGTGTGGGTGCCGGCACAGAACGCCTACCGCGAGATCAGCTCGGTGAGCAACTGCGAAGCCTTCCAGGCGCGCCGCCTGCAAGCCCGCTTCAAGAACGCACAAGGCAAGAACGAATTGGTCCACACCTTGAATGGCTCCGGCCTGGCCGTGGGCCGCACCTTGGTGGCTGTGTTGGAGAACTACCAACGCGCCGATGGCCGCATCGACGTGCCAGCGGCGCTGCAGCCCTACTTGGGTGGCGCGGACGTCCTTTGAGCACCCTTTAAAATCTCGGGTTTTCCCCAAGGAGCATTTTTGTATGGCATCGCAAGAAGTCGAAGTTGAACAACGTGTGGTCGCCGTGGTGGTGATCGCCGCCATCCTGTTGGCCGTGGGCCTGGCGCTGGGTTTTGGCATCAACAAGTCGCGCCCCAAGGCCGTGCCCGCACCTGCCGCTGTCGCCGCAGCGCCCTCTGCCGATGCCTCCGCCGATGCCGCCCGTGTGGTGGTTGAAGGGGGTGTGGTCAAGTTCTTCTTCGCCACCGGCAAGGCCGATCTGGCGGTGGACCTGTCGGCCGACGTGCAAGCTGCCCTGAACGACGCCGCTGCCGCCGCCAAGGCCGGCAAGAAGCTGGTGGTCTCGGGCTTTCACGACAGCACCGGCGACGCCGCTGTGAACGCCGAGCTGGCCAAGCAGCGCGCCCTGACCGTGCAGGCCGTGCTGGTCAACCTGGGCGCGGATGCCGCAGCGATTGAACTGAAGAAGCCCGAAGAAATGTTGGGCGGCACCGACAACGCTCAGGCCCGCCGCGTTGAGGTGGTGGTGCAGTAAGCCACGCGCCTCTTTTTCACGTTCAAAAGCCCGGCTCGCCGGGCTTTTGTTTTGGGGGCTGCTGGCCTTCGGTGGGGCACAGCGCTACCATTCGTCTCTTAATATAAGGAAATAAGCATGAATGGCATCCTGGCGTTTGGTGAACAGGTGGATGGCTACCCGGTGCGTGTGGTCAACGAGCGGGTGGTGCGCGCCGCCGCCGGGCTGCTGTTTTTCCCGGCCGTGTTGTCCTTCATGCACTCGTTCCTGCTGGGCAACTTCCAGTACACGCGGCTGTTCATCATCGTCTTCCTGATCGACATGGCCTTGCGCCAGTTGAACCCGCGCTGGGCGCCCAGCATGATCGTGGGCGGCTGGATCGTGCGCCACCAGGCGCCCGAGTGGGTGGGCGCGCCACAAAAGCGTTTTGCCTGGGGCCTGGGCCTGCTGCTGGGGCTGGCCATGCTCTACCTGATGGTGTTCAACCGCTACATGGGCCCGCTCAACATGCTGATCTGTGGCAGTTGCCTGCTGCTGATGTTTTTTGAAACCGCCTTTGGCATCTGCCTGGGTTGCAAGCTCTACAACCTGTTTCACCACGAGCAGGCGCAGTTGTGCCCCGGCGGCGTGTGCGAGGTGCCGGCGCAGCGTGTGCCTGGCCTGCGGCCGGCACAACTCGCCAGCCTGGCGGCGTTTGTGGCGGTCACGGTGCTGGCGGCCCGCTGGGTGCAGGCCACCGGGCCCATGGGGGGCTTCGACGACATGGCCACGCTGGAGGAAATGGGCGTGCCGGCCACCGCTGGTCAGCCCAGCGCAGCCGATGACGGGCGCTGCAAGGTGCCCGATTTCGCCAAGGCCATTGGCCACGAGGAATTGTGGAAGAAGCACAACGGCTGCAGCTGAGTCCCACGAAGCAGGCCTGACGGTTCACTCCATTTCCATTTCCAGGTAGGTGCGGTTGACCAGCTGTGGCAGCCACACGTCCACATGCTGCAGGTGCTTGAAGGGCGTCGCATCAAAGGTTTTCACGGCCGTGGCCAGGTCGGTGCCAGCCTCCACCGCCAGGCCCGCGTGGGCGCGCAAGGCCTTGAGCAAAGCCCCGGTGTCTGCCTGGGCCTGCGCCAGTGTGGTCACGCGGCCGTGGCCGGGCACCACCACGGTGGGCTTCAAGGTCTCCAGGGTCTCAAAGCTCTTGACCCAGGTCCGGGTTTTGCTCACCGGGTGCAGGCCCAGGATGCGGTCCACATACACCACGTCGCCGGTGAACACCACACCGCTCTGGGGCAGCCAGACCAGCACGTCGCCCGGCGTGTGACCGCCGCCCCGGTGCAACACCTGCACCGTGACCCCACCGAGCGTGAGCGTGGTGTCGGGCTCGCGCAGCCAGCGGGTGGGCAACACCACCTCGGTGCCCGCCATCTTGTCTTTGAGCACCGGCGCGTTGGCCTGCAATTGCTCGGGGCCACGCGCCTTCATGTCGGCCTCGGCGCTGGCATGGGCGATCAGCTCGGCGCCCTGGGCCTTGAAAAAGCCATTGCCCAGCCAGCGGTGGTCTTGCCCGCCGGTGTTGATGACCCATTTGATGGGGAGAGGCGTCACTTGCTTCACCGCCTCGGCGATCTGCCTGGCGCCCTGAAAACTGGCACCACTGTCGATCAGCAGCGCGCCGCCCGGCGTGAGCACCAGGCCGAAGTTGGCGTTGAGCGCCTCGTTCTCGTGGGTGCGGCCTTCGGTGTCGCCCACGTAGGCGTACACATGGGGCGCCACGGGCATAAATCGGATCTCCAGTGCCCAGCCCGACCCAGGCAGGCAGGCGGCCAGGCCCACGGCGCACAACAGCCGCTGGCGGGTGGACAGGGCGTGTTGCCAGAATCGCTTGAAAAACATGTCTTGTCTCCTGCCGGTCGGCGTGCATCGCCTTACCCGGGGGAGTAAGTATGGAATGGGTTTGCCATCTTGAAGCACAATGCCCGTCGAGAAGTGTTAAAAATCATGTTCCACCCCTCGCACCACTCCGAATCTCGACTGTTGCGCGTGTGGCTGCTGGTGCTGCTGGCAGGCCTCATCCTGGTGTTGTGGCTGCCAGCGCCGGATGCTGCGCGTGGCCTGGCCGGCTACGTGCCCCTGCACACCACGCTGGAGGTGTTGGCCATGGCGGTGGCGGCCATGGTGTTTGGCACGTCCTGGGCCACGCAGCGCTACCGCGTCGATGGCCGCGCGGTCGTGTTGGGGGTGGCGTTTCTGGGCGTGGGCTTGCTCGATCTGGCGCACACCCTGTCCTACGAGGGCATGCCCGATTTCGTCACGCCCAGCGGTTCGGAAAAGGCCATCAACTTCTGGCTGGCGGCGCGGGCCCTGGCGGCGGCCAGCATGTTGCTGGTCGCATTCTGGCCCCGGCCTTGGGGGCGGTGGCTGGATCGCCTCTCGCGCCACGCGGCCCTGGCGGGGGTGCTGGCGCTGGTGCTGCTGGTGCACTGGCTGGTGTTGTTTCACCCCCAGCTCTTGCCGCGCACCTTTGTGCCAGGCTCGGGCCTCACGCCTTTCAAGCTGGCTTTCGAGTACGGGCTGATCGCTGCCTATGGGCTGGCGGGCCTGGGCTACCTGCACCATCTTCGCCAGGCGCGGGCGTTTGGTGCGGCCCCCTTGGCGGCGGCGGCCTTCACCATGGCCATGAGCGAGTTTTTTTTCACGCGCTATGCCAACGTCACCGACATCTACAACCTGCTGGGCCACGTGTACAAGGTGTTGGCCTACGGCTTTTTGTACCGGGCCTTGTTTGTCGAATCGGTGCAAAGCCCGTTCCAGGCACTGCAGGCAGCGCAGGCCCGCCAGCAGGCCACGTTGGACACCTTGCCCGATCTGCTGTTCGAGATCGACGACAACGGCGTGTACCAATCGGTGCACGCCACCGAAACCGACAAGCTGGCCGCACCCGCCGTTGAGCTGGTGGGCCGCAACATCCGTGAGGTGCTTCCCGCCGATGCGGTGGCGCAATGCCACGCCGCCATGGCCGAGGCACGGCGCGACGGCGTGTCGCGTGGCAAACGCCTGCAGCTGGTGGTGCCCGACGGTGTGCGCCATTTCGAGCTGTCGGTGGCGCGGGCGTCGGATGGGGTTGGCGGCGGGGGCGCCCATTTTCTGGTCCTGTCGCGCGACGTGACGCAGGCGGTGCGGCAAGAGCAGCAATTGCGGTTTGAGGCCGAGCTCAATGCCGCACTGCTCGACCTGGAAACCTACACCGAAGGCGATGACGAAAGCGATGTGCTGCGCCGTGGTGCCCGGCAAGCCAAACGCCTCACCGGCAGCGGCCTGGCGTTCGTCTACCTGGTGCATGAAAACCAGCAGGACACCGAACTGGCGGCGTGGGTTCGCCGCAGCGGTACCAACGGTCCGCAGCTGCGCCTGGGCGAGCCTGAGCCGCCGCCGCCACTGGTGCTCGACCGCAGTGCAGGCTGGCTGGGCGCGCTGCACCTGCGCGAACCTGTGGTCGGGCCAGGCCAACCCAAGGGGGCCCATCACGCGCAGGCAGGCGATGGGACGCCGCGTGGGGTGGGCTTTGCCAGCGTGCCGGTGGTCGATGGCGGTCTGGTGCGCCTGCTGCTGGTGGTCAGCGATGGCCCTGCGGCGTACGACGCGTCTGCCGTGCAGGCCTTGCGCATGTTGGCGGCCACGCTGTGGAACCTGGTCAAGCGGCGGCGGCAGGACGCGGTCATCCACCAGCTGTCGGAGGCGCTGGACCAGAGCCCCTACCCGGTGGTCATCACCGACGCCGACGTGTGCATCCAGTACGCCAACCGCGCCTTTGGCGAGGTCAGCGGCTACGCGCCCGCCGAGGTGCTGGGCCACAACCCGCGCCTGCTGCAGTCTGGCCAGACACCCAGCAGCACCTATGCCGACATGTGGCGCCACCTGAGCCAGGACCAGCCGTGGCAAGGCGAGTTCATCAACCAGCGCAAGGACGGCCAGGTGTATGTGGAGCGGGCCGTGGTCTACCCCATCCGCGATGGATCGGGCCGGCTCTCGCACTACGTGGCCCACAAGGAAGACGTGACCTTGCGCAAATCGGCCGAAGAGCGGCTGCGACAACTCTCCGAGTTCGACGCCTTGACCGGCTTGCTGAACAAGAAGGCCTTTGACGAACGGCTGAGGCAGGCGGTGGCACAGGCCGACCAGCACCAAGGGCAGGTCGCGCTGTTGTGGTTCGATCTGGACAACTTCAAGTCCGTCAACGACTCGTTGGGACACAACGCGGGCGACGAGTTGTTGCTCGCCTACTCCCAGCGCCTGCGCGCCTTGTTTGGCCCGCCCTTTGCACTTGGGCGTTACTCGGGCGACACCTTTGTTGCCATCGTGCCCGACACCGAACAGTCGGCGGTGGCCTTGCTGGCGCAGGAGGCGCTGAGCCGGCTGCAAAGCCCGGTGACCACCCAGGGCAGCGCGTTGGCCCTGAGTGCGTCCGCCGGCATCGCGATGTACCCGGGCGACGCGCCCGGCGCCAGCCTGCTGGCTGCGGCGGCCGAAACCGCCATGTACCGCGTCAAGGAAGAAGGGCGCAACGGTTTCCGCTTTTTTGCGCCCGACATGCAGGCCCACACCCAGCGCTCGCTGGCTTTGGCGGCCGAACTGCGCCAGGCGGCGTCGCGGGGCGAACTGCACCTGGTGTTTCAGCCGCAGTGCGCCTTGGGCAGCCGACACATGGTGGGCGCCGAGGCCCTGTTGCGCTGGCAGCACCCCACTTGGGGCGCCGTGTCACCCGGCGAATTCATTCCGCTGGCCGAGCAGACCGGCGTCATCGTGGACATTGGACTTTGGGTGGTGGAGCAGGTGGTGCTCAAGCTGCGCGACTGGCTCGACGCCGGCCTGCCCGTGGGCTGTGTGGCCATCAACGTGTCGGCCATCCAGTTTGCGCAGCCTGACCTGGTCGAGCGCCTGCTGGGCGTGTTGCAGCAGCATGGTGTGAGCACCGACCACGTGGAGATCGAGCTGACCGAGGCGGTGGCCCTGCGCGACCCGGCCGGTGCGGGCATCAAGATTCAGCACCTCAAGGACGCGGGCTTCCGTGTTTCCATCGACGACTTCGGCACTGGGTACTCATCCATGAGCTACCTCAAGCGCTACGCGCTGGACAAACTCAAGATCGACCAGTCCTTCATCCGCGATCTGGCCCACGACGCGGGTGACCAGGCCATCGTCACCGCCATCGTCAAGATGGCGCACAGCCTGGGCCTGAGCACCATCGCCGAAGGGGTGGAAACCGCCGAGCAGCAGGCCTTTCTGGAGGCTGTCGGGTGCGATGAAATCCAGGGTTACTGGTACAGCCGCCCCATCGAGGCAACGGCTTTTGAGGCCTTTGTGCGCGCGCAGGCCTGACCGCAGCCAGGCCCAACGCCTCATTCTTCGAGCAGGCTGCGCAACATCCACGCGGTTTTTTCGTGCACGTCGATGCGCTGCGTCAGCACATCGGCGGTGGGCTGGTCGTTGGCGGCATCCACCACCGGGAACAGCTTGCGCGCGGTGCGGGCGGTGGCCTCCTGGGCGGCCACCAGATGGCGCACCATGTCATTGGCCTTGGGCACACCCTCCACCTCCTTGATGCTGGCCAGACGCACAAACTCCTTGTAGGTGCCGGGCGCCGGGAAACCCAGCGCACGGATGCGCTCGGCAATGATGTCCAGCGCGTTCCACTGCTCGGTGTATTGGCCCATGAACATGGTGTGCAGGCTGTTGAACTGCGGACCGGTCACGTTCCAGTGGAAGTTGTGTGTCATCAGGTACAGCGTGTAGCTGTCGGCCAGCAGCGCAGACAAACCGTGGGCGATTTTTTTGCGGTCGGTGTCGCTGATGCCGATGTCGATGGCGGGTGCGGAAGGGGCTTTTTTGGCCATGGGACGCTCCTTGTGGTGGGGGTGAAAAATGCGATCGAACGATCATGCCACCGCCCGGCCTTCGCCTGCTTCCTCCACCGTCTGGCCGTCGCGGATGTGGTAGATGCGCTTGAAGGTGGGGATGATTTTTTCGTCGTGCGTGACCACGATGATGGCGGTGTGGGCCTGCTGCGCCATCTGGTTGAGGATGCGCACCACGGCCAGGGCACGTTCGCTGTCCAGCGGCGCGGTGGGCTCATCGGCCAGGATGACGGGCGGCCGGTTGGCCAGGGCGCGTGCGATGGACACCCGTTGCTGTTCGCCGCCCGAGAGCTGCCCCGGCTGCGCGTGGGCACGGTGCGCCACGTCCAGCGCCTGCAGCAGATCCAACGCACGCGCGCGGGCCTGTGCATTGGGTTGGCCCGAGAGCATGGGCAACAGGGCCACGTTGTCGGTCACGTCCAGAAACGGGATCAGGTACGGCGCCTGGAACACAAAGCCTATCTGGTCCCGGCGCAGGGCGCGCAAGTCGGGCACGGTCCAGGCGCTGTCGTAGATCACGCGCCCGCCCAGCGTCATGCGCCCACCGGTGGGCTCGATGATGGCGCCCAGGCATTTGAGCAGCGTGCTTTTGCCCGAGCCAGAGGGGCCCACCAGGCCCACCACCTCGCCGGGGCGCACGTGCATGTTGACGTCCTTGAGCGCGGTCACGGCGGTGTCGCCGCTGCCATAGACCTTGCGCAGGCCTTCGATGAGGATGCCCCCTGCCAGTGTTGGGGTGCTCATCCGATGGCCTCGCCGGGATCGACCTTGAGCGCGATGCGAATGGCCAGGGTGCTGGCCAGCACACAAATGCCCAGCGTGACCAGCAGGCCGGTGATGGCGTCTTGTGTGAGCAGCAGCACAAATTTGGGAAAGGCCGGTGCCCACAGCGTGGCCGCCAGCTTGCCCACAACAAAGCCGATCAGTCCCAGACCCAGTGCCTGCTGCAGGATCATGCCGGCGATGGTGCGGTCGCGCGTGCCGATGAGCTTGAGCACCGCGATCTCGCGCAGCTTGCCCATGGTCATGGTGTAGATGATGAAGGCCACGATGGCGGCACTGACCACCGCCAGAATAGCCAGGAACATGCCGATTTGTTTGGCCGAGTTGGCGATCAACTTGGCCACCAGGATGTCGTGCATTTGTGCGCGCGTGAACACCGACACATGTTTCCAGCGCCGCAGGCCGGCGGCCACCTCGTCGTGGCTGAAACCGGGGGCAACCTGCACGAGCACCGCGTTGACGCTGTGGCTGCTGGTCTGCAGGTTCTTCACCGCGTCCAGCAGACCAGGCTGGCCGGGGCGGTTGAAAGTCGGGTTGGCCTCCAGGCGGCGGCGGTCGGCGATGATGGCGTCGTTGTCCTTTAAAAACTGCGCCTCTTGCGCATCCTTCAGCGGCACAAACACCATGGGGTCGCCGCCCGACGAGACGGCGCGCCGCGTCAGCCCCACCACGGTGAAATCGTGCCGGCGAATGCGCACCCGTTCGCCCACGGCAAAGCCGGTTTTGATGTCGGCCACCGCCTCATAGTGGCTGCGGTCGATGTGGCGCCCGGCCACCAGGTGGGTGGGGCCACCGGGGCCGGTGGCGTCAATGCCCACCACCATGGCGCGCACGTCGCGCTGGCCCTGGCGCACCTGCATGGTGAAGTAGGTGATGTTGGCGGCGGCGGCCACGCCGGGCAAACCGCGCACGGCGTGCACCACGTCGTCGCGCAGGCTGGACGATTCGGCGTAGGGGCCCTGCGTGTCCTGCTGCACCACCCACAGGTCGGCGCCACTGTTGGCCAGCAGGGCCTCGGCGTCGTCCACCATGCCCCGGTACACGCCGGCCATGGTCAGCGTCACGCCGATCAACAGGCCCAGGCCCATGCCGGTCAGCACAAAACGTTTCCAGCTGTGCTGGAGATCGCGGCCGGCCAGGCTGATCATGGTTGGGATTGGCTGGTGACGAGGCTGTCCACGGTGCGGATGCGCGCATCGGGCGCCAGCGCGCGCTGGCTGTGCACCACCACCAAATCGCCCTTTGCCAATGGCAACGCGGTGTCTGCTGCCTGCAGCAGCACCTGGCCATCGGCCCCACGTGCCAGCACGCGCACTGGCACAAATTGGGCCTGCCCGCCGTGCAGGCGCCACACGCCGCTGTGGCCTTGCCAGCTCTGCACACTGGCGCTGGGCACACGCTGACCCGCTGGTGTGGCCGGCAGCAAGAGCGTGACCTCGGCCATCTCGCCAATGGAAGCGCCTGCGGGCACAGCGTCAAAGGCCACCTGAATGAGGCGTTCTTCGGTCACGCTGTCGGCCAGCCATTCGAGGCGGGCCACCCGCCCGGCGTGAGCTTGTTGTGGTTGCGAGCGCAACACCACCCGGGCCGGCGTGCCCACATCCAGGCCGGCCGACTGGCCCTGGTCGATGCGCACACGCAGCCACAGCGAAGCCGGATCGATCAGTTTGAACACCGGCTGGCCGCCCACCACGGTGACGCCGGCTTCACCTTCGCGCGCCACCACCACCGCATCGGCCGGGGCGCGCAGGCGCAGGCGCTCGCGTTGTTCTTGCAGGCCGGCACGTTCGGCCCGCAGGCGTTGTGCGTCCTGCTGGTTGGCTTGCACGTTGGCTTCGGCCGTGGCCAGCGCGGCCTGCGCCGAGCGCAGCTCCTGCTCGCGGCCTTCCAGCGCGCCGGCGCTGATGAATTGTTGCCGCGCCAGCTCAAGGTTGCGCTGGTGGTTGGCGCGCGCCAGGGCCAGGCGGGCGGTGGCGTCAATGGCCAGGGCGGAGGCGCCCTGTTGCTGGCTGGCGGCACGGGCCACGCTGGCGTCGAGCGCACGCAAACGTTCGTCCAAGTCCACTTGGTCCATCTCGGCCAGCACCTGGCCGGCTTGCACCCGGTCGCCCACGTCCACCGCCAGGCTGCGCAGGCGAGCGGTGGCGGTGGGCCCGATGGACCAGCTGCGCTGCGCTTCCACCGTGCCGATGCCAAAACGCTGCGGCGACACACTGCCCTCGTCCACCTGCCCCACCGTCACCTGAGTGGGGGCCAACGGCCCGGTGCGGGTGGCCACCCACCCCACGGCGCCCAGCAACAGCACCCCCGCCAGGGCGGGCAGCAGGCGCTTTTTCCAGAGAGAGGGTTTCATGGTGAGGGAGAAGGGCGGCTCGGGTGGCCAGTATCGGGTGCCCGCCGTGGAACGCCGTTGACGCGCGTCAATCTGTGGTGTGTGGGGTTGTGGAACCTTTCTCTTAGCACTCACTCTCAATGAGTGCTAATATTTGAACTGTCCCATCAGGACACTCACAGAAAGGTGAAGAAATGACCGTTTCTCACAACCCGAATTCGACCGCCGTGGCGCTGAGCAAGCCCTGGGCTTCGGCCATGGTGCTGCCCCCGCTGGGCAACCTGGATGCCTACATCTCGGCCGTCAACCGCCTGCCCATGCTCACGCTGCAGGAGGAGCAGAGCTTTGCCCGCCAACTGCGCGACGAAAACAACCTGGAAGCCGCCGGCAAGCTGGTGATGTCGCACCTGCGCCTGGTGGTGTCGGTGTCGCGCCAGTACCTGGGCTACGGTCTGCCACACGGTGATTTGATCCAGGAAGGCAACGTGGGACTGATGAAGGCCGTCAAGCGCTTCGACCCCGACCAGGGCGTGCGCCTGGTCAGCTACGCGCTGCACTGGATCAAGGCCGAAATCCACGAGTACATCCTGAAGAACTGGCGCATGGTCAAGGTGGCCACCACCAAGGCGCAGCGCAAGCTGTTCTTCAACCTGCGCTCCATGAAGCAGGGTTTCAAGACCGACGCCGCCGAGGCCGACCTGGCCACCCACCGCGAAACGCTCAACGACAGCGAAGTGGATGTGGTGGCGCGCGAGCTGAACGTCAAGCGCGAAGAAGTGATGGAAATGGAGCGCCGCCTGTCGGGTGGCGACGTGGTGCTGGACCCGAGCCCGTCGGACGACGGCGAGGAGACCTACGGCCCCATCGCTTACCTGTCTGACGCCGCGCACGAGCCCACCGCCGTGCTGGAAAACCAGCACCGCGACCGCCTGGCCACCGACGGCATTGCGCACGCCATGGCGCAGCTGGACGACCGCTCGCGCCGCATCGTGGCCGAACGTTGGCTCAAGGTGAACGACGACGGCTCGGGCGGCATGACGTTGCACGAGCTGGCGGCCGAGTACGGCGTGAGCGCCGAGCGCGTGCGTCAGATCGAGGTGGCCGCCATGAAGAAGATGCGCGCTGCCCTGGCCGCCTACGCCTGAAGCGAAGCGGGGGCAGTGGGCGCGACACGCGCCAGCCAGGCGTCCATGGGTTCAGGGCGGCCGTAGAGGTAACCTTGGCGGGCCACCTCGCCGCGCTGATCGAGAAAAGCCGCCTGCTCTGGCGTTTCCACCCCTTCGGCCACCACCTGCAGGTGCAGTTGGCGGGCCACCGCCAGGATGGTGTCCACCAGGGCCGCATCCTGCGGGTTGCTGGTGGCATCCTGCACAAAACTTTTGTCGATCTTGAGCTCGCTGATGGGCAGGCGCTTGAGGTACGCCAGCGACGAGTAGCCGGTGCCAAAGTCGTCCATCGAAAAGTGCAGCCCCAGGGCGCTCAGTTCGGTCATCTTGCGCACCGCTTCGGCGAGGTCACCCATGACCATGCCTTCGGTGACTTCCAGCACCAGCCGCGCCGGGTCGGCACCGCTGTCGGCCAGCTGCAGGCGCACCGAATCGACGAAATCGCTGCGCTGGAAATGGCGCGGACTGATGTTGACCGACAGCCGCAGGGCCAGCCCCTGCCGGTCCAGGCGTACCAGAAGCTGACAGACCTGGGCCAGCATCCAGCGGTCCAGCGCCACCACGAGGTCGGACATTTCTGCGATCGGCACAAACACCGCTGGGGGCACCAGCCCGCGCTCGGGGTGGGCCCAGCGAACCAGGGCTTCGGCCCCCACCAACTGGCCGTCGGCACGCACCTGTGACTGCAGGTGGCAGCGCAAGTCGCCCTGCGCAATCGCTTGGCGCAGCTCGCGCTCCACGCGGAAACGCTGCTCCACCGCCTCGCCCATGGCGGCCTCAAAAAAGGTGGTGCGCGCGCCGCCTTCGGCCTTGGCCTTGTGCAACGCCGTGTCGGCCAGGCGCATCACATCGTCCGCATCCGGACTTTGTGGGTCGGGGCACAGGGCAATGCCCACGCTCAAGTCCAACGCAAACAACTCGCCGTCGGGCAACACGGTTTCGTGCAGCAGGCCCCGCAACCGTTCGGCCAGAGCCAGGGCTTCGCGCCCGGCGGCTTCGCGGCTGGGCGCACCCCGACGGGGCAGCAGGGCGAAGGTGTCGCCGTCCAGCCGCGCGAGCACGTCCTCGCTGTGCAGGTGTCGGCGCAATTGTGTGGCCACGGCCTTGAGCAGGTTGTCACCCAGCGCCAGCCCGCGTGCTTCGTTGATGTGTTTGAAGCGGTCGATGTCGAGCAGCAGCACGCCGGCAAACCGCTGTGACTGCGACAGTTGTGGCAGGGTTTGCGCCAGGGTCAGCTGGAACTGCGTGCGGTTGGCCAGCCCGGTCAACGCGTCGTGCGACGCCAGTTGTTCGGCACGCGCTTCGGCGCGGCGGATTTCGCTCAAGTCGGTGTGCACGTGCACATAGGTGCTGACCTTGCGGTTTTTGTCCTGGATGTGGCTGATGGTCAACCACTCGGGGAACAGCTCGCCGTTTTTGCGCCGGCTCATCACCTCGCCCGACCACTCGCCGCATTCGTGCAGTGCCGCCTGCACCTGGGCCTGCCAGTGGGCGGGCAGGGGCGCCAGCAGCCGCGCGTGTGGCCTGCCTTGCACCTCGCGTTCCAGGTAGCCCGTGTTGCGGCAGAAAGCGGGGTTGACGGTCACCACCCGGTCCTGTGCATCGGTGACCACAATCGCTTCGCTGGTGGTTTCAAACACGCGCATGGCCAGGCGCTGGCGCGCAGCTGCCCGGTGTTGCACGCGCCACAGCTGAAAGGCCAGCGCGGCGATCAGCAGCCCGGCCACCCCGGTGGCCAGCAGCTCGTTGCGCCACTGCTGCAGCACATCACCCAGGGTGATGACCGGTGGCTGATCGAAAGGTGGCAGGCGCAACACCCGCGCCATGTTTTCCACCGGCAGGTAGTCGGCCGGGGTGGTGAAGCCGTGTATGCCAGCCGCACGCACGGCCGGGTGGTCGGGTTCCAGCGCGTACAGGGCCGACGCCACGCGGCGCACCATGCGCTCATCCACATGGGGCAGGGCGAACACCGGCCATTCGGGGTACAGACGGGTGGAGCTTTGCAAGGGGAAGCCGGTGTGGGTTTGTGGCTCGACCACGCTGATGCGCTCGGGGTCCAGCATGCCGTTGAGGGTGAGTTTTTCCAGGATGCCGGTGCGCACGAAAGCGAAATCCGCGCGGTCGTCCAACACAGCTGCGATGGCGTTTTCGTGGGAGTCCACCTCCAACACCTGCGTCAGCGCGTCGGGCACGACGATGTGGCGTTGCCGCAGCTCGAAGGCGGGGGCCCGCCAGGCCATGTGCAGCCGGCTGGCCACCGCCACCCGGCGCCCACGCACATCGGTCAAGGCGCGCCACTCGGTGCGTTCCCGCCGGCGCAGCACCACGCCACCGAACTGAGACGCTGGCACACCGTCTTCGGCCGTCACCAGCGTGGCCATCACGCCGGCCAGCGGCCAGCGTTGGCGCAGAAAAACGAAGTGGGTGGGCGTGGTGGTGACGAAGGCCAGCGTGCGGCTGGCGATGCCGTCCTCCAGGTCCTGCTGCGACAACACCTTGAGCTCGATACGTTCGTGCTGCAGCTGGCTGTTGAGGTGTTCGATCAGTGGCGCATATTGGCGCTGTGTGCGACCTTCGCCGAGGTTGTCGAACACGCCCAGCACCAAGGTTTGACCGTGTGCCGCCAGCACCCAAGGCGTCATCGCCAGCAGGGCCAACCCGAACAACAGCCTACGGCAGGCCCGCAGGCGCAGCAGCGTCTTGTTTACAGGCAAATCCGGGCGCAGGCGCACTGACATGGGCAAAAAGAGGTGACCGCGCTCCCTGGTGATGGACGGCCGCCACAGGCCAGCGGCGCCCACACTGTTGTCAGAGTCATCATCTTAGGCGGCGTGGCGGTTGTGGGCAAGCTGCTCGCCCTCCACGCGCCCGGGGCTTCGGGTCAGCCTTCGCGGCGCAGCGCGGGGAAGAGGATGATGTCGCGGATGCTCGCGCTGTCGGTCAGCAGCATCATCAGGCGGTCGATGCCGATGCCACAGCCACCGGTGGGGGGCATGCCGTATTCGAGCGCGCGCACGAAGTCGTGGTCGAAGAACATGGCCTCGTCGTCACCGGCGTCCTTGTTGGCCACCTGGGCGTGGAAGCGGGCGGCCTGGTCTTCGGCATCGTTCAGCTCCGAGAAGCCGTTGCCGAATTCGCGGCCGGTGATGTAGAGCTCGAAGCGCTCGGTCACCTCGGGGCGCTCGTCGTTGGCGCGGGCCAGCGGCGAAATTTCGGTCGGGTGCTCCATGATGAAGGTGGGCTGCCAGAGCTGTTCTTCCACCTTCTCTTCAAAGTACATCACCTGCAGGCTGGCCAGGCTGCGTGCCGAGAGCTTGTCTTTTTCTTCGGTCAGGCCCAGCTTGCGCAACTCGTTGATGAGCCAGCTGCGGCTGTCCACGTGGTCGCCGGCTTCGGTGTACTTGAGGATGGCTTCGCGTATGGTCAGGCGCGCAAAGGGCTGGCTCAGGTCCACCGGCTGGCCTTGGTAGCTCAGTTGCTGGGTGCCGCAGGTGTTTTGTGCCACATCGCGGATCAGCGCCTCGGTGTAGTCCATCAGGTCGCGGTAGTTCCAGTACGCCGCGTAGAACTCCATCATGGTGAACTCGGGGTTGTGGCGCACCGAGATGCCTTCGTTGCGGAAGTTGCGGTTGATCTCGAACACGCGCTCGAAGCCACCCACGATCAGACGCTTGAGGTACAGCTCGGGTGCGATGCGCAGGAACATTTGCTGGTCCAGCGCGTTGTGGTGGGTTTCAAACGGCTTGGCATTGGCACCGCCGGGGATGGGGTGCAGCATGGGCGTTTCCACCTCCAGAAAGCCGTGCTGGACCATGAACTCGCGCAGGTGCGTCACACCCTGGCTGCGGGCCATGAACCGCTTGCGCGCGGCCTCGTCGGTCATCAGGTCCACATAACGCTGGCGGTACTTGATCTCCTGATCGCTCACGCCGTGGAACTTGTCCGGCATGGGGCGCAGGCTCTTGGTGAGCAGCACCACCTTGTCGGCCTGGAGGGTGAGTTCACCGGTGCGGGTTTTGAACACCGTGCCTTCGGCGGCCACGATGTCGCCCAGGTCCCAGTGCTTGAAGGCGGCATGCGCTTCTTCGCCCACGCTGTCGTTGCCCAGGTAAATCTGGATGCGGCCGTTGGACGGACCAAAAGAAGCGTCCTGCAGGGTGGCAAAACTGGCTTTGCCCATCACGCGCTTGAGCATCATGCGGCCCGCCACGCTGGCGCGCACCTTGAGCGGCTCCAGCTCTTCTTTGCTCATGGCGTCATAACGCTCGAACAGGTCTTGTGCGCGGTCGGCGGGCTTGAAATCGTTGGGGAACACCGGCTCGCCCGCGGCCTGTTTCTGCTCGCGCAGCGCCTTGAGCTTCTCGCGGCGTTCCGTGATCAGCTGGTTGTCTTCGGCAACGGCGGTGTGGGTGTGGGCAGCGGCTGGGGTGTTCATGTTGGCAATGAAAAAAGGGTTGCGCACCGTTGTGCGCAACCCTCTATTCTAGTTTTGACTGCAAACGTGTTCGAAGTGCAGTGGGCCGCTGCGCCGGGCCGCCCCAAGCAAGGCCGCACCCCCTTGGGGGGGCAGCGACCCGCGAAGCGGCAGAGCGCGGGGGCTTTATGTCATTCGCCGAGGTACGCGGCGCGCACTTTCGGGTCGTCGAGCATGTCTTTGCCAAGGCCGTTCATGGTGATTTCACCCGAGTCCATCACGTAGCCCCGGTCGGCGATCTGCAGGGCGCGGCGGGCGTTCTGCTCCACCAGCAAAATGGTCACGCCTTGGGCCGACACATCGCGCACCACTTCGAAGATTTTGTCCACCATGATGGGCGACAGGCCCATGGAGGGTTCGTCGAGCAGCAGCACCTTGGGCTGGCTCATCAGCGCGCGGCCCATGGCCAGCATCTGTTGCTCGCCGCCCGACATGGTGCCGGCCAGTTGGTCCTTGCGCTCGCGCAGACGCGGGAAGATGGTGAACATGCGCTCGATGTCGGCGGCGATGCCGGCTTTATCGGAGCGGATGTAGGCGCCCATCTGCAGGTTTTCGGTGATGGTCATGCGGGTGAACACACCACGGCCTTCGGGCACCATGACCAGGCCTTCGCGGACCAGGTCCCACGAACCTTTGCCCTTGATGCTTTTGCCCAGGTATTCGATGTCGCCGCCTTCCATGGCCAGGGTGCCGGTCACCGCCTTCATGGTGGTGGTTTTGCCGGCGCCGTTGGAGCCAATCAGGGTGACCAGCTCTTTTTCGCGAACTTCAAGGTCCACACCTTTGACCGCCTTGATGCCGCCGTAGGCGACCTTCAGGCCGCTGACTTTGAGTAGGGTTTGTGCCATGTTCTTTCTCGCTCAGTGGCCGCCGGTGCCCAGATAGGCCTCGATCACCTTGGGGTTCTTCTGCACTTCGCTGGGCGTGCCGCTGGCGAGTTGCTTGCCGTAGTCGAGCACGGTCATGCGGTCGCACAGGCCCATCACCAGTTTCACGTCGTGTTCGATCAGCAGGATGGTGCGCTTGTCGTTGCGGATGCGGTCGATCAGCTCGCGCAGCATCACCTTTTCGGTGGCGTTCATGCCGGCGGCCGGTTCGTCCAGCGCAATCAGCTGGGGATCGGTCGCCAAGGCACGCGCGATTTCCAAGCGACGCTGGTCGCCATAGCTCAGGGTGCGCGCTTTGTAGTCGGCGTATTTGCCAATGCCCACGTACTCCAGCAGCTCCTGGGCGCGCTCGGCAATGGCCTTTTCCTCGGCCTTGAAGCCAGGGGTGCGCAACACGGCGCCGATCAGGCCCGAGTGGGTGCGCACATGGCGACCGACCATCACGTTTTCCAGTGCCGTCATTTCGGCGAACAGCCGGATGTTCTGGAAGGTGCGTGCGATGCCGGCCTTGGCCACTTCGTGCACGGCGGTGGGGGTGTAGGGTTTGCCGGCCAGTTCGAAGGTGCCGCTGTCGGGCGTGTACAGCCCGGTCAGCACGTTGAAGAAGGTGGTCTTGCCGGCGCCGTTGGGGCCGATCAGGCCATAAACCTGGCCGCGCTGGATTTCGATGCCGACGTCGCTCAGGGCCTGCAGGCCGCCGAAACGTTTGGAGACGCCGGCCACTTTCAGAATGGTTTCAGACATGTGGTGTGCCTCGGTGAATTACTTGCTCAGCGACTTGCCGTGTTCGGGCGCGGGCCACAGGCCACGCGGACGCAGCAGCATGATGACGATCATGGCCAGGGCCACCAGCAGCTGGCGCAGGATTTCGGGCGCCAGACGGCCGTCGGTCAGTGCCTGCAGCGGCGTGGCCACGTGGCGCAGCACCTCGGGCAGGCCGGCCAGCAGCAAGGCGCCCAGGATGACACCTGGGATGTGGCCAATGCCACCCAGCACCACCATGGCCACCACCATCACCGACTCCATCAGCGAGAAGGATTCGGGCGAGACAAAACCCTGGAAAGAGGCGAACAGCACACCGGACACACCGCCGAAGGAGGCGCCCATGCCGAAGGCCAGCAGCTTGAGGTTGCGGGTGTTCAGGCCCATGGCCTTGGCGGCAATCTCGTCTTCACGCACGGCCATCCAAGCGCGGCCAATGCGCGAGCGCTCCAGGCGGTAGCAGATGATGACCGACAGCACCACCAGGAACAGGAACAGGTAGTAGTACAGCGTGACAGGCTGGAAGGTGAAGTCGCCGATGGTCAGCTTCTTGCCCAGGTTGACACCGAAGATGGAGATGGAGTCGATCTGGCTCAGGCCCTTGGGGCCGTTGGTGATGTTCACCGGACGGTCCATGTTGAGCATGAAGATGCGGATGATTTCGCCAAAGCCCAGGGTCACGATGGCCAGGTAGTCGCCGCGCAGCTTGAGGGTGGGTGCACCCAGAATCATGCCGACGACACCGGCCACAATGGCCGCAAAAATCATCAGCACCCAGATGTTGTAGTGGATGCCGTTGGGAAAGGCCGCCTTGATGGCGGGAAAGGCATCGGCCAGGTGGGGTGAGCCCAGCAGGCCCATGATGTAGGCGCCGACCGCAAAGAAGGCGATGTAGCCCAGGTCGAGCAGGCCGGCGTAGCCGACCACGATGTTCAGGCCCAGCGCCAGCAGCACATACAGCAGCGCCATGTCGATGATGCGGACCCAGGCATTGCCAAAGGTCTGCAGGAACAGCGGCAGCACCAGCAGGGCCACGGCTGCGATCAGGAAGGTGATCAGTTTGCCTTGTTTTGTGTTCATCATGATGAGGTTTCCTTCGCGTCAGGCGCGGTCGGCCACACGTTCACCCAGCAGGCCCGAGGGGCGCAGGGTCAGCACCACGGCCAGCACGATGAAGGCGAAGATGTCGGTGTACTGGCTGCCCAGGAAACCGCCGGTCAGCGCCCCCAGGTAACCTGCACCGAGCGACTCGATCAGGCCCAGCGAAATGCCGCCGACCACCGCGCCGCCCAGGTTGCCGATGCCACCAAACACGGCCGCCACAAACGCCTTGAGGCCGGGCATGAAGCCCATGGAGTGTTGCACCGTGCCGTAGTTGGCGGCCCACATCACGCCGGCGATGGCGGCCAGCATGGCGCCAATGACGAAGGTGGCCGAAATCACCATGTCGGGCTTGATGCCCATGAGGCCGGCCACCCGCGGGTTTTCGGCGGTGGCGCGCATGGCGCGGCCCAGGTTGGTCTTGTTGACCATGTACATCAGGCCGGCCAGCACCACGGCGGTGGTGCCCAGAATGAAGATTTGTGTGACCGAAATCACCGCGCCGCCCACGTTGATGGGGTCGGTGGGCAACATGGACGGGTAGGACTTCGGATTGGGCTTCCAGATGATCATCGCCAGCGTCTGCAGCAGGATGGACATGCCCATCGCCGTGATCAGCGGTGCCAGCCGGGGCGAGTTGCGCAAGGGCCGGTAGGCCAGCTTCTCGATGGTGAAGTTGAGCAGCGCACACACGACCATGGCAATCACCAAGGCCAGCAGCAGGATCAGCCAGCCCGGCGCGCCCGGCATGGCGTCGCGCATGGTGACGATGATGGTCCAGCTGGTGAGCGCGCCCACCATCAGCACGTCACCGTGGGCAAAGTTGATCAGGCCGATGATGCCGTACACCATGGTGTAGCCCAGGGCCACCAAGGCGTACATACTGCCGAGAACCAGACCGTTGATGATCTGCTGCAGCAAGGTTTCCATTCAGGTTTCTCCGGTTTGGACAGAAAGCTGGGGTTCAAGACCCCAAGCCTGACGAGGTAGCAAAAAACCCGCCAGCCGGATTCGGAGCCTGTGGCGCCGGGACCGCTGCGGGTGAGAGTGGGCGGGATTGTAGTGATCTGTAACGGGGCGCCGTATACGCGTATGCCCGTAGAAGCTCGGGAAAACCCTTGAAATTAGGGGTGTCCGACCATCGACTGATGCAAATAGCGCTAATCATTAGTTGTTCTAATGGTTAATCTGATGTTCTTGCTTCATGGTTGCGTTGGGCCAGCTGGCGCAGCTTGTCGGCGATCTTGATTTCCAGCCCCCGCTCCACCGGTTGGTAGAAGCCGGGTGCTGCCATGCCATCGGGCAGGTAGGTTTCGCCGGCGGCAAAACCGTCGGCTTCGTCATGGGCGTAGCGGTAGCCTTTGCCGTAGTCCAGGTCTTTCATCAAGCGGGTGGGGGCGTTGCGCAGGTGCATGGGCACCGGGCGGCTGCCGTCTTTTTTGACGAAGGCGCGGGCGGCGTTGTAGGCCTTGTAAACGGCGTTGGACTTGGGCGCCACGGCCAGGTAGACCACACATTCGGCCAGGGCCAGTTCGCCCTCGGGGCTGCCCAGGCGCTCGTAGACCTCGGCGGCGTCCAGCGCCAGGCGCAGGGCGCGGGGATCGGCCAGGCCAATGTCTTCGGCCGCCATGCGCACCAGACGGCGTGCCATGTAGCGCGGGTCGGCCCCGCCGTCGAGCATGCGCACCAGCCAGTACAACGCCGCGTCGGGGTCGGAGCCACGCACGCTTTTGTGCAGGGCGCTGATGGTGTCGTAAAACTGTTCGCCGCCTTTGTCGTAGCGGCGCAGGCGTTCGCCCAGCACCTTGAGCAGCCAGGCGTCGGTGATCTCGGGCTGCTTTTGCACCCGGGCGGCCACAGCCAGCGTTTCCAGCGTGCCCAGCAGCCGGCGTGCATCGCCATCGGCATAGGCGAGCAGGCGCTGTTCGGCCTCGGGCTGCACGGGCGGCACGGCATCGATGGCGCGGGCCTTGGTCACGATCAGCCGCAGATCGTCTTCGGTGAGTGGTTGCAGCACGTAGACGGCGGCGCGCGAGAGCAGGGCGGAGTTGACTTCGAACGACGGGTTTTCGGTGGTGGCGCCGATGAAGGTGAACAGGCCACTTTCCACATGGGGCAAGAAGGCGTCCTGCTGGCTTTTGTTGAAGCGGTGCACCTCGTCCACAAACACGATGGTGCGGCGCTGCTCCAGCCCGTCGCGCGCCAGCAAGGCCTGGTCCACCGCCTCGCGGATGTCTTTGACGCCCCCCAGCACCGCGCTGATGGCGATGAACTGCGCGTCAAAAGCATCGGCCATGAGGCGGGCGATGGTGGTTTTGCCCACGCCGGGCGGGCCCCAGAGGATGCAGCTGTGGGGCTGCCCCGATTCGAAGGCGATGCGCAGCGGCATGCCCTCGCCCAGCAAGTGCTGCTGGCCCACCACCTCGCCCAGGGTGCGGGGGCGCAGGCGTTCGGGCAGGGGAATGTGCGGAGGAGCCATGGCAAGCATTGTGGCTCAGGCGCCGTCGGCAGATTTTGGCGCTGCGCGGCACAATCGGCGGATGTCACCTCGCAACCGCCGCATCGTTCAAGCCGTTCTGTACGAATCCGTCGCCATCGCCATCGTCACGCCTGCGCTGGGCTGGATGTTCAACGAACCCATGGGTTCGGCCCTGGGCCTGAGTGTGGCCATGTCCACCGTGGCCCTGACCTGGAACTACCTGTTCAACTGGTTTTTTGAACGCTGGGAAGCGCGCCAGGTGGTGCGCGGCCGGTCGTTGGCGCGCCGTGTCGCGCACGGCATCGGTTTTGAAGGAGGGCTGGCCCTGTTGCTGGTGCCACTGGTGGCCCACTGGCTGGACATGAGCTACTGGAACGCCCTCATCACCGATCTGGGCCTGTTGCTGTTCTTCTTGGTCTACACCATGGTCTTCACCTGGGTGTTCGACCGCGTATTTGGCCTGCCCGCTTCGGCCCTGCCAACCCCCGCCTCATGAGCACATTGACCGTCTACCACATCCCCGTCTGCCCGTTCTGCCAGCGGCTGGAGATTCTGCTCGCCCTCAAAGGCCGGCAGGATGCCGTGCGTTTTGTGGCGGTGGACATCACCCAGCCCCGACCCGAATGGTTGTTGGCCAAGACGCGTGGCACCACGGCCTTGCCGGTGCTGGAAACGGCCGACGGCCACATCCTCAAGGAAAGCCTGGTCATCCTGCAGTACCTCGAAGACCTGTTCCCCGAGCCGCCGGTGGCGCAACGCGATCCTTACTTGCGTGCGGTGGAAGGCATGTTGTGCCGCATGGAGGGGGATTTTGTGTCGGCCGGCTACACCTGGGTGATGAACCAGGACCCGGGCAAACGCGAGGGCTTGCGCGAACACATGCTCAAGCAGTACGCCCGGCTGAACGACTTTTTGCTGCAGCACGCGCCCGACGGCACCTGGCTGTTCGACGATTTTGGCTGGGCTGAGACGGTGTACACGCCCTTTTTCATGCGCTTCTGGTTCCTCGCCTACTACGAGGGTTTCGAGCTGCCCGACGACCCAGCCTACGCGCGTGTGCGGCGCTGGCGCGATGCCTGCCTGGCGCACCCCGCTGCACAGCAGGTGACGGAGGAAGAAATCGTCAAGGTCTACCACGACTACGCCAAGGGGGCAGGCAACGGCGGCCTGTTGCCGGGCCGCACGCGGTCCTCGTTCAGCTTCGAGCCCCATTGGCGCAGCCGCCCCTGGCCGCCACGCAACAAATACGAACACAGCGCCAGCGACGCGGAACTGGGCTTGCTGGCATGACACAAGACCTGTTTCGCAGCGACAGTTACCAACAGGCCTGCGAGGCCCAAGTGGTGGCCGTGACCGAGGCCGGCGTGGTGCTGGACCGCACGGTGTTCTACCCCCTGGGCGGCGGCCAAGCGGGCGATGCCGGCCAACTGGTGCTGGGTGATGGCCGTGTGCTGCACATCGCCGACACCCGCAAGGCGAAAGACGCCGAAGGCCGCCCCACGGCCGACATCGTGCACGTGCCCGCAGCGGGGCAAGACGCCTTGCTGGCGGCGCTGCATGTGGGCACTTCCGTGCGTGCGCAGATCGACTGGCCTCGGCGTCTGCGCCTGATGCGTTTTCACACCACCACCCATTTGTTGTGCCACTTGGTTGCGCAGCCGGTGGACGGTTGTTCCATCACACCCGACTACGCGCGACTGGACTTTCACATGACCGAGCCGCTCGATAAAGAGGTGCTGACGCAGGGCATTGCCACGCTGGTGGCCGCTGCGCACCCGGTGGTGGTGGGCGCCATCACCGATGCCGAGCTGGATGCCAACCCAGCCCTGGTCAAGAGCATGAGCGTGTCGCCTCCGCGTGGCAGTGGCACGGTGCGCACCATCCGCATCGGCGCGGCGGAGCTGATCGACCTGCAGCCCTGTGGCGGCACCCATGTGGCCAACACCGCCGAGATTGGTGCGGTGGTGGTGACCAAGATCGAGAAAAAAAGCGCCCAGACGCGGCGCGTGGTGTTGGGATTCGCATGACCCGGCTGCTGTGGCTTTTTGTGGCTGTGTGGGCGCCTGCCGCGCTGGCGCAAGCTGCGCCGCCCCAGCCCGACATCCACCTGATCTGGATGGGCGGGGACGACTGTCCGCCTTGCAAGGCCTGGCGCACCACCGAGCTGCCACAGTTGCTGGCGGCGCCGGACTTCAAAGGCGTGCGCTTCAGCTACGTCACCAAACCGATTCGCGCTTCGGTGCCGCCTGCCGCGCAGTTGCCGCCCGAAGTCAAGCCGTTGAAAGACGCGCTGGACCGTGCCAGCGGCGGGCGCAGCGGCTCGCCGCAGGCCGCGCTGGTGGTCAATGGGCAGATTTACGACTACTACGTCAGCGCCCGCCCGGCCGAGACGGTGCTGGAAATGATCGGCGCCGTGCGAGGCGAGTGGCGCTACCCGCTGCCGCGCTGTTTGCAGATGGCCGCCAAGGGCCGGGTGTGTGTGGAGCCGGCGCCTTGAATTGACCTACTGCCTGAGCACGTCCACGCCCGCGGGGGGCGTGAAACGGAAACGCTCTGCAGGCAGGCGGGTGCTCACATCGAGGGTGCCAAATCGCAGCACCGAACGCTGACCAAAGCTGTCCAGCATTTCCAGGGCCGCAAGCTGCCCCTGTTTGAAGCCCAGGTGCACCGACTGCAGCTGAGCATCGCGGTTGCGCGGTGTGGCCAGCACCCATTCCAGCCCATCGCGCTCGGGCGCATTGCCCAGCGTGAACACGGCCGACAAGGCTTTCAGGTCGGCGGCCGAGGCGATGATGGCGGCTGGCGTGTTGCCCAGCACCTCGGCTTGTTTGCGCGCCGCCACCTGGTTGAGGTCGATGTCGTGTAACCACAGCGTCTGGCCGTCGGCCACGATGAGTTGCTCAAAGGGCTTGGTGTATTGAAAGCGGAAACGGTCCGGTCGGGAAAATTCGAACGTGCCGCTGGAGGTTTTGCTGCGCGCCACCGTCTCGCCCTGGCGCAGAGGCGAGGTCACGGTCTGGGTGAAGGTGGTACTGCCACTCTGGGTGCTGCGCAAGAACTGCTCCAGCGCCTGCAGGCCGTCGGCCTGGGCCGCGCCACACCACAATGCGAGGCCCAGCGAGAGGGATTTCAAGAACAACTGAATGTACGAAGGCATGCGGTTCTGAGCACCTGGCGGCACCACGGGTTCCCTGGCGTTGCCGCCTGTTTCAATCATCGTTGCCGCCACGGGCCGCCACCAGGATGTCGCGCTGGCCGCTGCTGGTGAGCGAGCTCACCAGGCCGGCCTTTTCCATGTCTTCGAGCAGGCGTGCAGAGCGGTTGTAGCCGATCTTGAGCTTGCGCTGCACGTAGGAAATGCTGGCCTTGCGGTCTTGCAACACCACGGCCACGGCCTGGTCGTACATGGGGTCTTTTTCGCCGCCGCTGTCGCCACCGCCGCCGCCTTCGCCAAACAGGTCGCCACCGTCTCCGTCTGCGCTGCCGCCATCCAGCAGGCCTTCGATGTAGTTGGGCTCGCCGCCTTGCTCCTTCAGGTAGGCCACCACGCGGTGCACCTCGTCGTCGCTCACGAACGCGCCGTGCACCCGCACCGGGAAGCCCGTGCCCGAGGGCATGTAGAGCATGTCGCCCATGCCCAGCAAGGCCTCGGCACCCATCTGGTCGAGGATGGTGCGGCTGTCGATTTTGCTGCTGACCTGGAAGGACAAGCGGGTGGGGATGTTGGCCTTGATCAGGCCGGTGATCACGTCCACGCTGGGGCGCTGGGTGGCCAGGATGAGGTGGATGCCGGCCGCGCGCGCCTTTTGTGCCAGGCGGGCGATCAGCTCCTCGATCTTCTTGCCCACCACCATCATCAGGTCGGCCAGTTCGTCGATGACGACCACGATGTAAGGCAGGCGCTCCAGCGGTTCGGGCTGCTCGGGCGTGAGGCTGAAGGGGTTGCCAATGGATTCGCCGCGCGCCGTGGCTTCGTCGATCTTGGTGTTGAAACCCGCCAGGTTGCGCACGCCCATCTTGCTCATGAGCTTGTAGCGTTTCTCCATCTCGGCCACACACCAGTTCAGGCCGTGGGCGGCCTGCTTCATGTCGGTCACCACGGGGGCCAGCAGGTGCGGAATGCCTTCGTAGACGCTCATCTCCAGCATCTTGGGGTCGATCAGCAGCAGGCGCACGTCCTTGGCATCGGCCTTGTAGAGCAGGCTCAAGATCATGGCGTTGATGCCCACCGACTTGCCCGAGCCGGTGGTACCGGCCACCAGGCAGTGCGGCATCTTGGCCAGATCGGCCACCACCGGCTGGCCACCGATGTCTTTGCCCAGGCCCATGGTCAGCAGGCTTTTGGCCTCGTGGTAGACCTGCGAGCCCAAAATTTCGCTGAGCTTGATCATCTGGCGCTTGGCGTTGGGCAGTTCCAGCGCCATCAGATTTTTGCCCGGGATGGTCTCGATCACGCGGATGGACACGAGCGAGAGCGAACGCGCCAGGTCGCGCGCCAGGTTGACGATTTGCGAGCCCTTGACGCCGGTGGCCGGCTCGATCTCGTAGCGCGTGATCACCGGACCGGGCGCGGCGGCCACCACGCGCACTTCGACGCCAAAGTCCTTGAGCTTTTTCTCGATCAGGCGGCTGGTCATCTCCAGCGTTTCGGGCGACACCGTGTTCTGCTGGCCCGGGGCCGCGTCCAACAAATCGACCTGGGGCAGCTTGCTGTCGGGCATTTCGGTGAACAGGGGCTTCTGCCGCTCCTTGATCACACGCTCGCTTTTGGGCACCTCGACCAGCATGGGCTCAATGATCTTGACCGGCGGCGCATGGTGTTCCTTGATCTCCACGCGGGCTTCCTCCACCACCTCCTCGCGCGCTTTGGCCGCCTGTTCGCCGATGCGCAGATCTTCCGTGGCCTCACGTTTTTCGCGCCGGGTCTCAAACCACTGGTCCAGCCGTTCACCCAGGCGTTCGGCCCAATGCCCCCACGAGAAACGGAAGACCCAGCCCGACGCGAGCACGATCAGGGCCAGCGCCAGCAGCGTGCTGCCGGTGAAACCCAGCCAGCGCGTGGCCAGCGGGCCCAGGCTGGCGCCCAGCACCCCCCCGGCGTGGCCGGGCAGGTGGGGCTCCATGCGGTAGAGGCGGCCCCATTCCAACAACGTGCTGGCGGCCAACAACACCAGCAGCGCCAGCCAGAAGGCGGCCCGCTGCGCAGGCGGTCGTTGCCACCAGGCCATGCTGTCCGGTGGTGGGGCCACTGTTTCGTCGCGCGCCACGCGCAACCAGCGGGCCAAGCCGGCCAGCCAGGCCCGCACCGCAGCGGCCACACACCACCAGACCGAGAAGCCCAACAGGTAGTAGCTCCCGTCCGACAGCAGGGCGCCGACGCGGCCCCCCCAGTTGTGCACCTCGGCCCGTGTCCCGGTGGTGGACCAGGCGGGATCGGCCAGCGAGTGGCTGAGCAGCGCGATCAGCCAGAACAACAAGGCGGCCGCACCCAGCACCAGGGCAATTTCCTGTGCAAACCGCGCCACGCCCGAGGTGGGCGGGTTCTGCCGATCAACATTGAGGGTGTTCAAGGAATAGGTCATAGGCTCCCGCAGTCAGCCAGCAAGCTTACCGCAGTCGGTGTGGGGGAATGGGTTTCCGTACAGTCCGGCCGTCCGGTGCGGTTCTTACAATCCAGGGTCAACGCCCACTGCACATTTTTCACCATGAAACACGCCAAAGTCCTCATCCTCGGCTCCGGTCCCGCCGGTTACACCGCCGCCGTCTACGCCGCACGCGCCAACCTCAACCCGGTGCTGATCACCGGCTTGGCACAAGGCGGCCAGCTCATGACCACGACCGAAGTGGACAACTGGCCGGCCGATGTGATGGGTGTGCAAGGTCCCGAGCTGATGCAGCGGTTTCAGGAGCATGCCGAGCGTTTCAAGACCGAAATCGTGTTCGATCACATCAACGCGGTGGATTTTTCCAAGCGACCTTTCACCCTCAAGGGCGACAGCGACAGCTACACCTGTGACTCGCTCATCATCGCCACCGGCGCTTCGGCCAAGTACCTGGGTCTGCCCTCCGAAGAGGCCTTCATGGGCAAAGGCGTGAGTGGCTGCGCCACCTGCGATGGGTTTTTCTACCGCGACCAGGTGTGCTGCGTGGTGGGTGGCGGCAACACCGCCGTGGAAGAGGCGCTGTACCTGTCCAACATCGCCAGCAAGGTCTATCTGGTGCACCGCCGCGACAAGTTCAAGGCCGAGCCCATCCTGGTGGACAAGCTGATGGAGAAGGTGGCGGCAGGCAAGATCGAGCTGAAAACCTTCAAGACGCTGGACGAGGTGCTGGGCGACCACACTGGTGTGACCGGCATCCGCGTCAAGAGCACGGTGGACGGCAGCACCGAGGATATCGCGCTGCAGGGCTGCTTCATCGCCATTGGCCATGCGCCCAACACCGAGATCTTCCAGGGTCAGCTGACCATGGACAACGGCTACATCGTCACCCAGAGTGGCCTCAAGGGTTTTGCCACCATGACCAGCGTGCCCGGTGTGTTCGCCGCCGGCGACGTGCAAGACCACGTCTACCGCCAGGCCATCACCAGCGCCGGTACCGGCTGTATGGCCGCGTTGGACGCCCAGCGTTTCCTGGAACAGAACGAAGCCTGAGCTTCAGGCTATAATTGCGGGCTTTGCTGAGTGGTGTGCCTGGGAAGGTGCGCCTCACATTTCAGCAAATTGGGTTACCGCCACCCTTTTCTTGGCGAGGTGAAGCTTGATCGCCAGTTGGCCCCGTTCTGTGGGCCGGCCCGCTGCGACAGGCTGTTTGATTGATCGGAGTGTCCTTCATGGCACGCGTCTGCGAAGTGACGGGCAAGAAGCCCATGGTCGGGAACAACGTTTCCCACGCCAACAACAAAACCAAGCGCCGGTTCCTGCCGAACCTGCAATACCGCCGTTTCTGGGTCGAGAGCGAGAACCGCTGGGTTCGCCTGCGCGTCTCGGGTGCTGCCCTGCGCCTGATCGACAAAAACGGTATCGACGCTGTGCTGGCCGACATGCGCGCCAACGGCCAAGCTTAAGGAGCACACACCATGGCAACCAAAGGCGCACGCGAGAAGATCAAGCTGGAATCCACCGCTGGAACTGGCCACTTCTACACCACCTCCAAAAACAAGAAGACCACGCCGGACAAGATGCTGATCAAGAAATTTGATCCGGTCGCCCGCAAGCACGTGGACTACAAGGAAATCAAGCTCAAATAATTGAGCCTGACGCCCAACAAAAAAACCCGCTGTTTTCACAGCGGGTTTTTTGTTGTCCGTTTGCGCCGCCCCCTGGGGCACGGCGCAGACGAAGGCCATCAGGCGTGAGCAGAGCGAAGTTTCACCGAAAAGTCGCGCAGGGCGGCGATGCCGCTGTCTTCTGCGCGTTTGCACCAGGCTTGCAGGTCCAGGGCCAGTTGGTCGCGGGAGGCGTTGGTACTGGACCACAGGGCGCGCAGCTCTTCGCGCATGGTGTGCATCTTGGCCAGCACGGGCGATGCGGCGATGGTCTGTTGCACCTGGGGCTTCACGTCGGCCGGCACCTTGTCGTCGTCGCGGTGCAGCCAGCGGCGGGCCGCATCGAGTGCCGAGGAGTCGAAACGCTTGGCGCGCAGTGTTTCCAGTTCGTGGCCAGCAGCGGCGCGCATCTCACGGGCGTAGCGGGCCATCACTTCGTAACGGTTGGCGATGATGGCTTCCAGCGTCTTGGCATCCGCCACGGGTTTGACTTCACCCAACACCAGTTGCGGCGCGATCTTCTTGACCTTGGCCAGGCCCATGTACTGCAGGATGCTGATGTACAGCCAGCCGATGTCGAATTCAAAGGGCTTGACCGACAGCTTGGCCGAGGTGGGGTAGGTGTGGTGGTTGTTGTGCAACTCTTCGCCACCGATGATGATGCCCCAGGGCGAGATGTTGGTGCTGGCGTCCACCGCTTCGAAATTGCGGTAGCCCCACCAGTGACCAATGCCGTTGACGATGCCGGCAGCGGTGATCGGAATCCACGCCATCTGCAAGGCCCAGACCGCCAAGCCGCCGGCACCAAACAAGGTCACGTCAATGATCAGCATCAGGCTCACGCCCAGCGCCGAATGGCGCGTGTACACATTGCGCTCCATCCAGTCGTCTGGCGTGCCATGGCCGTAACGTGCCATGGTTTCGGCATTTTTCGATTCGGCGCGGTACAGCTCGGCGCCCTTCCAGAACACGGTCTTGATGCCAAACACGTGAGGGCTGTGCGGATCGCCTTCGCGTTCGCACTTGGCGTGGTGTTTGCGGTGGATGGCGGCCCACTCCTTGGTCACCTGGCCTGTGGTCATCCAGAGCCAGAAGCGGAAGAAGTGCGAAGCGATGGGATGCAGCTCCATCGAGCGGTGCGCCTGGTGGCGGTGCAGGTAAATGGTGACGCTGGCGATGGTGATGTGGGTCAGCACCAGGGCGATCAGCACCATCTGCCACCACGTGGCGCCAGTCAGGCCGTTGGACAAGAAATTCAGCAGCATGTCCAGGCCGGTATCGAAAACGGTCATCGTGTTCCTTTGAGAACGGGGGTCAGGGGGCCCGGTTCGCAGAATCCGGACAGCCCCCGATTTTAGGTTGTGCAGCGCTTTTCACCAAGTGCTGCGCTGCAGCATGGTGCAATTGCACCCAATGTTTGTCAGAAATGCGTCCATATTGACGCCAATCAAGGCCGATCAGGCCTTTTTCTCCCACACAGCGGCAAAAAAGCCGTCGCTGCCGTGCCGGTGGGGCCACAGGCGGAGTTGGCCGTTGTGGCACAGGTTGTCGGCGTCCGTCACCTGGGCGCGGGCCAGGCATTCGGCCGCGTCCACCGGCATGAACTCGGGGTGGGCCTGCCCAAACGCCGCAGCCACGGCCTCGTTTTCGTCGGGCAACAGGCTGCAGGTGGCGTACACCAGCCGGCCGCCGGGCTTGAGCAGGCGCGCCGCGCTGGCCAGGATGGCGCTTTGCAACAGCACCAGTTCGGCCACCGTGGCGGGGGTTTGGCGCCACTTCAGGTCGGGGTGGCGGCGCAGCGTGCCCAGGCCGGAGCAGGGCGCGTCCACCAGCACGCGGTCGATTTTGCCGGCCAGGCGTTTGATGCGCTCGTCGCGCTCGTGGGCAATGGCCACGGGGTGCACGTTGCTCAGGCCGCTGCGCGCCAGGCGGGGTTTGATGGCGTCGAGTCGGTGGGCCGAGGTGTCAAAGGCGTAGAGGCGGCCGCTGTTGCGCATGGCCGCGCCGATGGCCAGGGTTTTGCCGCCGGCACCGGCACAGAAGTCCACCACCATTTCGCCGCGCTTGGGCTCCAGCAGCAGGGTCAGCAGTTGCGAGCCTTCGTCCTGCACCTCCACATCGCCCTGGGTGAACAGCGGCAGTTTGGACAGCGAGGGTTTGCCCTCCACCCGGATACCGAGCGGCGAGTGGGGTGTGGCCTGGGCTTTGATGCCCGCTTTCGCCAGTGCTTCCAGCACCGACGGGCGTTTGGCTTTGAGGGCATTTACCCGCAAATCGAGAGGCGCCACCTCGTTCAGGCTGCGCACCAGGGCATCAAATTCGCCGCCCAGTTGCGCTTGCAGCGCTGTGGCCAGCCATTCCGGCAGGTTGTGGCGGTGCGGCGCCATCAGGTCGGCGTCTTTCACCGCCAAGCAGTGGTCCAGCCAGGTTTTCTCCTGCTCGGTGAGGGCGCTTTTCAGAAAGTCGCGGTCGCCAGGGAAGCCCAGAATGGCCAGGCGCCGCCACTTGGAGCCACTGCCTGATCGGGCAAGCCATTCGAGCCGCAAGCGCTCGCGCAACACGGCGAACACCGTGTCGGACAGGGTGGCGCGCTCGCGTGGCCCCAACGATTTGTTCTCGCGGAAATGACGGGCCACCACCGCGTCGGCGGGGTGGTCGAACTTGAAGATTTTTTCGATCAGGCTGGCGCTCTCGTCCAGCAAAGCTTTTGGGTGCATGGGCGCTATTGTCCCATTGGAGGACAGGCATCGGACTTGATTTGACCCGGGTAAAAAATAAAACCCGGGTATAATTTCAGCATGACCCCACCCAAGCCGCTATCCGACCCGCCCACCTGTACCGCCTTCCTAGGGGATAGACGCGTGGCCGCCGGCACCTATGCCGAAGTGACCCGCCTGCTCGATGCCTTGCCGGCATCGAACGAAGGGCTGCTGGTGTTTGACGACAGCACCGGCGCCGTGTTGGACCGGCCTTTGCCCGTGGTGCCCGAAGCCGCACCAACGGTGGGCCGACCCCGCCTGGGCGTGGTGGCGCGCGAGGTCACCTTGTTGCCCCGGCATTGGGCGTGGCTGGCCCAGCAACGCGGGGGTGCATCTGCGGCCTTGCGGCGGCTGGTGGACGAGGCGCGGCGCCAACATGCCGACGCGGACGCGCAGCGCCTGGCGCGCGAGCGGGCCTACCGTTGTATGAGCACGCTGGCCGCAGATCTGCCGGGTTTTGAGGAAGCCTCGCGGGCGCTGTTCGCAGGTGATGCGGGCGCGTTTGAACAACACACCGCTCACTGGCCGCAGGACGTTCGGCAACACATTGGCCGCCTCGCCAGTGGCGGATTCGACGCCGCCCAGCCCGCCACTTGATTCTTTTTCACTCAGTTGTATGACGACCACTGTTCCCACCGCACCACCGCCCCTGTGGCGCACCTACCTGATGCTGCTGGTGCCCATGATCCTGGCCAACATCCTGCAGGGCCTCTCCGGCACGCTCAACGGCATTTTTATAGGCCAGATGCTGGGCACCCACGCACTGGCCTCGGTGGCTGGCATGTTCCCCATCGTTTTCTTTTTTGTGTCACTGATCATTGGCCTGGGGGCCGGTGCCTCGGTGCTGGTGGGGCAGGCCTGGGGTGCCCGCGAGCCGGCCAAGGTGCGGGCCATCGCGGGCGCTGCGCTCACGTTGGGGGCACTGGTGGGCGTGACGGCGGCGGTGTTGGGCGCCTTGTTTGCCCGCCCGGCCATGGAGGCCCTGGGCACGCCGGCGGACGTGCTGGAAGATGCCCTGGCCTATGCCCGCGTGATGATGCTGAGCATGCCGGTGCTCTTGGTGTTCATCTTGTCCACCCAACTGCTGCGCGGGGTGAGCGACACCGTCTCGCCCCTGTTGGCGTTGTTGTTGTCCACCGTGCTGGGCCTGATCCTCACGCCGGCGCTCATTCAGGGCTGGCTGGGGCTGCCGCGCCTGGGCACGGTGAGCGCGGCGGTGGCCAGTTTCCTGTCCACGCTGGCGGCCCTGGGTTTCCTGGCCGTGCGGCTGCGCCGCATCGGGCATGTGATGGCGCCCAACCGCAAGTTGTTGGCCGCCCTCCGGTTTGACCGTGTCATCTTGGGCAAGGTGTTGCGTATCGGCCTGCCCACCGGGGTGCAGATGGTGGTGATCTCTTTGTCGGAGCTGGTCATTCTCTCGTTGGTGAACCAGCACGGATCGCAGGCCACGGCGGCCTACGGTGCGGTGACGCAGGTGGTCAACTATGTGCAGTTCCCGGCGCTCTCTATCGCCATCACCGCGTCGATCCTGGCCTCACAGGCCATTGGTGCGGGTGCGACCGAGCGGCTGGGGCTCATTCTGCGGACTGGTCTGTGGATGAACACCGCGCTCACCGGCAGTTTTGTGCTGCTGGGCTATGCGCTGTCGCACGCGCTGCTGGGCCTGTTCCTGACGCAGCACGAGGTGCTGGCGCAGGCCGAGCACCTGCTGCACATCATGCTCTGGAGCCTGCTGGTGTTCGGTTTCCAGGCGGTGGTGGGCGCCATCATGCGCGCCAGTGGTGTGGTGCTGGTGCCCACGCTGATCAGCATCGCCTGCATCCTGGTGGTGCAGGTGGGCGTGGCCTGGGGCCTCAATGCGCGCCTGGGCCTGGAAGGCATCTGGATCGCGTTTCCGGTGGCTTACCTGGCCATGCTGGCGCTGCAGACGGCGTACTTCCGGGGCGTCTGGCGCCACCGCAAGATCCACCGCCTGATCTGAAGCCCCGCCGGCATCCGATAATCACAGGTTCGCCGCAGCACGCGGCGCCGCACAAGCACAGCCATGGACAGCAGCAGAATTCCCAGCGAAACCCGGCGCCGCCGCACTTTCGCCATCATCTCCCACCCCGACGCCGGTAAAACCACGCTGACCGAGAAGCTGCTGCTGTTCTCGGGCGCGATCAACATCGCGGGCTCGGTCAAGGCGCGCAAGGCCGCACGCCACGCCACGTCCGACTGGATGGAGATTGAAAAGCAGCGTGGCATTTCGGTGGCTTCGTCGGTGATGCAGATGGAGTACCGCGACTGCGTCATCAACCTGCTGGACACCCCGGGCCACCAAGACTTCTCTGAAGACACCTACCGCGTGCTCACCGCCGTGGACGCGGCACTCATGGTCATCGACGCCGGCAACGGCGTGGAACCCCAGACGCGGCGCCTGCTGCAGGTTTGCCGCGCCCGCAACACCCCCATCCTTACCTTTGTGAACAAGATGGACCGTGAGGTGCAGCAGCCGTTGGACCTGATGGATGAGATCGAGCGCGAGCTGGGCATGACCGTGGTGCCTTTCACCTGGCCGGTGGGCATGGGCAAGACCTTCCGTGGCGTGTACGACCGCCGCACCGACCAGATGCGCGTGTTTGCCGCAGGCGAAGACAAACGTGGTGGCGACGAGGAAGTGCTGGCCGGACTGGACAACCCCGAAAGCCTCAAGCGTTTTGGCAGCGAATTCGAGCAGGCCCGCGATGAGCTGGAGCTGGTGGCCGGTGCCTCCCCCGCTTTTGAAGAGGCCGAATTCCTGGCCGGCAAACAAACGCCCATGCTGTTCGGCTCGGCCGTCAACAACTTTGGGGTGCGCGAGGTGCTGGACGCCCTGGTCGATCTGGCGCCCCCACCGTCGGAGCGCCCCGCCATCCAGCGGGTGGTGCACCCGGACGAGCCCAAGTTCAGTGGCGTGGTGTTCAAGATCCAGGCCAACATGGACCCGGCGCATCGCGACCGCATCGCCTTTGTGCGCGTGGCCTCTGGCCACTTCGAGCGCGGCATGCGCCTGAAGGTGGTGCGCAGCGGCAAAGAGTTGCGGCCCAACACCGTGGTGTCCTTCTTGTCACAGCGCCGCGAACTGCTCGACGAGGCCTTTGCCGGCGACATCATCGGTATTCCCAACCACGGGGTGCTGCAACTGGGCGACACGCTGACCGAAGGCGAAGCGCTGCAGTTCACCGGCCTGCCGTTTTTCGCGCCCGAAATCATCCGCAGCGTGGAAGTGGCCGACCCGTTGCGCACCAAACAGCTCAAGGCCGGCCTCACCCAGTTGGGCGAAGAGGGCGCGATTCAGGTGTTCCGCCCGGTGGCGGGTTCGGTGTTGCTGCTGGGCGCCGTGGGTCAACTGCAGTTTGAGGTGGTGGCGCACCGGCTGGAGCACGAGTACGGTGTCAAGGCCCGCATCATGGGCAGCCCCTACCAGGTGGCGCGCTGGGTGACCTGTGCGCCCGAGGACGGCGGCGAGGTCGAACTCAAACGTTTCATCGACGCCAACAGCCACCGCGTGGCGCTGGACGCGGTGGATGCCCCCACGCTGCTGGTGGACCACGCGGCCACCCTGCGCGCGGTGGAGGCCAACTGGCCCAAGATCAAGTTCCACGCCATGCGCGAGCACGCTGGCCTGGTGTTCCACAAAGGCGTCTGAGGTTTGGCATGAGACCCGAGGATCTGGAGCGCCTGCTCACCGTCCAGATGCCCTATGGCAAGTACAAGGGGCGGGTCATCGCCGATCTGCCGGGCAACTACCTCAACTGGTTTGCCCGCGAAGGTTTTCCGCCCGGTGACATTGGCCGCTTGCTGGCGCTGATGCACGAGGTCGACCACAACGGGCTGGGTGATCTCCTGTTGCCGCTGCGCCAGCGGCACAGCCGTTGAAGCGTCAGTCCGCGATCAACCGCTCCACAGCGCGTGGGTAGATCAGGTGCTCCTGGGTAAGCACGCGAGCGGCCAGCGTCGCGGCCGTGTCGTTGGGCAACACCGGCACCACCGCCTGGTCCAGGATGTCGCCGTGGTCCAGCTCAGCGGTCACGCGGTGCACGGTGGCGCCGGCAAAACGACAACCCATGTCGATGGCGCGCTGGTGCGTGTTCAGCCCGGTGAAGGCGGGCAGCAGGCTGGGGTGGATGTTGATCAGCCGGCCCGCGTAGTGCGCCACAAACCCCGGCGTGAGGATGCGCATGAAGCCCGACAGCACCACCAGCGTGGGCTGGTGGCGGTCGATTTCGGCCGCCAGAGCGGTGTCGAATGCTTCCCTGGTGTCAAACGCTTTGTGGTCGACCACGGCGGTGGCAATGCCGTGTTCTTTGGCAAACCCCAAACCAGCCGCATCGGCCTTGTTGCTGATGACGGCGGCCACCTGCGCGTGGTGGCGCCGCGCCCACTGGCCCCGCTCGGCGGCGCGCACAATGGCGGCCATGTTCGAGCCCGTGCCCGAGATCAGAATGACGATGTTTTTGGCTTGAACCGACATAGAACCGAGGAGTGTAATGACCCCACCCACCGCCATCCGCCCCTTGTCGCCCGTGGAGGCACGCGTGTTGTCCACCCTGATGGAAAAAGCGCGCACCGTGCCCGACACCTACCCCATGACGCTGAACGCCTTGCTCAGCGGCTGTAACCAGAAAACCAGCCGCGAGCCCGTGATGAACCTGGCGGAATCGGAGGCGGTGGCCGCGCTGGAAGAGCTGCGCGAACTGGGCCTGGTCACCGAAACCAGTGGCGGGCGCGCCGCCCGTTTTGGCCACCAGTTCCAGAAAGCCTACGGCGTGCCCGAACAAAGTGCCGTGCTGCTCGGCCTGCTCATGCTGCGTGGGCCTCAGACGGCGGGCGAGTTGCGCTTGAACGCCGAGCGCTGGTACCGCTTTGCCGACATCTCGTCGGTGGAGGGTTTTCTGGACGAACTGCAGGAACGCGCGGAAGAAAAGGGCGGGGCTTTGGTTGTCAAACTGCCACGGGCGCCTGGCGCGCGCGAGCAGCGCTGGGCGCACCTGCTGTGTGGCCCGGTGGACGTGGACGCGCTCGGGGCACCTGCACCCAGTGCGGGTGGCGCGGCCACACACGACCGCATCGCGGCGCTGGAGGCCGAGGTGGCGGCGCTGCGGGCCACACTGGAGCGCGTGTGCAGCGAGCTGGGCTTGTCGCCCTCTGGACAATAAAAACGAACGACCGTGCTAATAATCGCGCATTGCCTGCCAGGCTGGCCGGCAAGTTTCACCGGAGACATCCATGGATTTGGCATTCACCCCTGAGGAGCAGGCTTTCCGCGAGGAAATCCGCGCCTGGGTCAAAAACAACCTGCCCGCCGACATTGCGCACAAGGTGCACAACGCGCTGCGATTGAGCCGCGACGACATGCAGCGATGGGCCAAGATTTTGGGCAAAAAAGGCTGGCTGGGTTACGGCTGGCCCAAGCAATTTGGTGGCCCGGGCTGGAACGCGGTGCAAAAACACCTGTTCGAAGAAGAGTGTGCCCTGGCTGGCGCGCCGCGTATCGTGCCCTTCGGGCCTGTGATGGTGGCGCCTGTGATCATGGCGTTTGGCAACAAGGAGCAGCAAGAGCGTTTCCTGCCCGGCATCGCCAGCGGCGAGGTGTGGTGGAGCCAGGGTTACAGCGAGCCGGGCTCGGGTTCCGACCTGGCCTCCGTCAAGACCCGCGCCGAGCGCCAGGGCAACACCTACCTGGTCAACGGCCAAAAAACCTGGACCACCCTGGGCCAGTACGGCGAGTGGATTTTTTGCCTGGTGCGCACCAGCACCGAGGGCAAGCCGCAGACCGGCATCAGCTTCCTGCTGATCGACATGAAATCGCCGGGCGTCACCGTGCGCCCCATCAAGCTGCTGGATGGTGAGTGCGAGGTCAATGAGGTCTTCTTCGACAACGTGGTGGTGCCGGCCGAAAACCTGATTGGCGAGGAGAACAAGGGCTGGACCTACGCCAAACACCTGCTGAGCCACGAGCGCACCAACATCGCCGACGTCAACCGCGCCAAACGCGAGCTGGAGCGCTTGAAGCGCATCGCCAAGACCGAAGGCGTGTGGGACGACACACGTTTCCGCGACGAGATCGCCAAGCTCGAGGTGGACGTGGTGGCCCTGGAGATGCTGGTGTTGCGGGTGCTCTCGGCCGAAAAATCGGGCAAGAACTCGCTCGACATCGCGGGCCTGCTCAAGATCAAGGGCAGCGAAATCCAGCAGCGCTACAGCGAACTCATGATGCTGGCTGCTGGCCCTTACAGCCTGCCCTTCATCGAAGAGGCCATGGAAGCCGGCTGGCAGGGCGACTTCCCTGGTGGCAGCTGGGCCAACGCGCCGCTGGCGTCCACCTACTTCAACATGCGCAAGACCACCATCTACGGTGGTTCAAATGAAGTGCAGCGCAACATCGTTGCTCAAACCGTTTTGGGCTGATCAGGAGACACCACATGGATTTCGATTTTTCCGACGATCAGCAACAACTGCGCGACGCCGTCGCCAAGTGGGTGGAAAAAGGCTACGGCTTCGAACGCCGCCGTGCCATCACCGCTGCCGGTGGTTTCTCGCGCGAGGCCTACAACGAACTGGCCGAGCTGGGCTTGGCCGGGCTCTACGTGTCCGAAGACGACGGGGGCTTGAACATGGGCCCGGTGGAAGCCATGGTGGTCATGGAGCAACTCGGCCGGGGCATGGTGCTGGAGCCCTTGGCGCAAACGCTGGTGTGCAGCGGTGTCATCAGCGCGTATGGCAACGCCGATGTGAAGGCTGCCTGGCTGCCCGGCATCGCCAGCGGTGAAAAACTGGTCGTGCTGGCCCACCAGGAGCGCCGCGCCCGGTACCGCAGCGATGTCTGCGACACCGTGGCAACGGCCGCCGGCGCTGGCTGGACGCTCAGTGGCACCAAAAACGTGGTGCCCGCCGGTGACCAGGCGGACGCCTTTGTGGTGCCGGCCATGGCGAACGGCCAACTGGCGCTGTTTGTGGTGGAGCGCGCTGCGGCGGGCGAGGCCACACGCGGCTACCTCACGCAGGATGGCGGCCGCGCCGCCGATGTGACGCTGGCCAACAGCCCGGCCACCCTCATCACCACCGACGGCCAGACCGCCCTGGAGCACGGCATCGACATCGGCATCGCCGCCTTGTGCGCTGAAGCCGTGGGCGTGATGGACCAGACCCTGGCCATCACCGTCGACTACATGAACACGCGCAAGCAGTTTGGCGTGGCCATTGCCACCTTCCAGGCCCTGCGCCACCGCGTCGCCGACATGAAGATGCAGCTCGAACTGGCCCGCTCCATGAGCTACTACGCCAGCCTCAAGCTCAACGCTTCGGCCGACGAGCGCCGCCGCGCCATGGCGCGCGCCAAGTACCAGTTGGGCACCAGCATGCGTTTTGTGGGGCAGCAGGCGGTGCAGCTGCACGGCGGCATCGGCGTGACCGACGAGTACATCGTCAGCCACTGCTTCAAGAAGTTGACCCAGCTCGAAATCACCTGGGGCGACACGCTGCACCAGCTGGGTGAGGTGTCGGCCCGGATGCAGGACACGGCGGGGGTGTTTGCCTGACCACAGGCAACGCCACCAACAACAAGGGGCGCCATGGCGCCCCTTGTGTTTTTTGGCAATCGCTCAGAGCGAAGCAAACACCTCTTTGGCCGCCGCCACCGTCTCGGCCACATCGGCCTCGGTGTGGGCGGCGCTGACAAAGCCGGCCTCGTACAGCGCGGGCGCGAAGTAGACGCCGCGATCCAGCATGCCGTGGAAGAAGCGGTTGAAGCGCGGGCCGTCGGTTTTCATCACGGCGGCGTAGTTCTGCGGCAGGTGGTCGAGCAGGAAGAAGCCGAACATGCCGCCCTGGCTGTCGCCACGGAAGGGCACGCCGGCCTCGTTGGCGGCGGCGGCAAGGCCGGCCACCAGCGACTGGGTGCGGGCCGACAAGGCCTCGAAGAAGCCGGGCTTGCGGATTTCCTTGAGGGTGGCCAGACCACACGCGGTGGCGACCGGGTTGCCGCTCAGGGTGCCGGCCTGGTAGACGCCGCCCAGCGGGGCCAGGTGTTCCATCACCGCGCGCTTGGCGCCGAAGGCGGCCAGTGGCATGCCTCCGCCGATCACCTTGCCCATCACAGTCATGTCGGGCTCGAAGCCAGGAATTAACTGCGCGTAGACGCTTTGCGCGCTGCCGAGCGCGACGCGGAAGCCGGTCATCACCTCGTCAAACGCCAGCAGGGCGCCGTGTTGGGTGCACAGCTCGCGGCAGCGCTTCATGAAAGGCACGCTGGCGCGCACAAAGTTCATGTTGCCGGCGATGGGTTCGATCATCAGGCAGGCGATGTCGGCACCGTGTTGGGCGAAGGCGGCTTCGAGCTGCTCGACGTTGTTGTATTCGAGCACCAGGGTGTGCTGCACCACCTCGGGCGGCACACCGGCGCTGGTGGGGTTGCCGAAGGTGGCCAGGCCCGAACCGGCCTTGACCAGCAGCGCATCGGCGTGGCCGTGGTAGCAGCCTTCGAACTTGATGATGGTCTTGCGGCCGGTGGCGCCGCGCGCCAGGCGGATGGTGCTCATGCCGGCTTCGGTGCCGGAGCTGACCAGCCGCACCATGTCGATGCTGGGCACCAGTTCGAGAATGGCCTCGGCCAACTCCACCTCGCGTTCGGTGGGGGCGCCAAAGCTGAAGCCATCCAGTGCGGCTTTCTGCACCGCTTCGAGCACGGCGGGGTGGCCGTGGCCCAGGATCATGGGCCCCCAGGAGCCGATGTAGTCGATGTGTTTATTGCCGTTGGCGTCCCAAAAATAAGCGCCTTGCGCACGTTGCACGAAGCGCGGGGTGCCTCCCACCGCGCGGAAGGCGCGCACGGGCGAGTTGACGCCACCGGGGATGACTTTCTGGGCGCGTTCGAAAAGCTGTTGGTTGTGGTCCATGGTGGGGGAGGGTGGTTCAGTGTTTGGTGTCGCCAACCGGAAAATCGTCGGTCGCCGCGCCGCCGTCTTCGGCGTCTTCCTCGCTCTCGTCGCCGTCGTGGGCCCAGAAGAGGCGGTCGGGCATGGCGTGGCCCATGCCGGGCTGGAAGCCCGCGTCCAGGCATTGGTCGAGGTAGGTCAGGGCCTCGCCACAGGCGGTCTGCAGGTCGGCACCCACGGCAATCAGGGCGGCGAGCGCGGCCGACAAGGTGTCGCCCGCGCCGGTGAAGGTGGCTTCAAAGCGTTCGTAGCGTGCGGTGGCCAGCACCGTTTCGGGTGTGGCCAGGTGGCTTTCCAGGTACTGGTCGGCGGCGTTGATGCCGGTCACCAGGGTGTAGGGCACCCCGTGTTCGGCGGCGGCGCGCGCCACATCGCGTGGGCCGGGGGCTTTGTCGTCGGCCCAGTCGGGCAGCAGCCAGCGGCACAGGGTGCTGTGGTTGCCCACCAGCACGGTGGTCTGGGGCAGCAGCAGCTCGGCGAAGGCGTCGAGGTAGTTCTCCATGTCCACCTCGTTCCACCAGGCCAGGCTGGGCATGTAGGCCACCAGCGGCAGGTCGGGGTAGTCGGAGGCGATTTCGGCGATGGCGCTGAGGTTTTCGGGCGAACCCACGAAGCCGACCTTGATCGCCTGCACGGCCATGTCTTCCAGTGCGCAGCGGGCCTGGTCGTCCACCGCCTCCTCATCGAAGGCGATGTGGCCGTGGATGTCGCTGCTGTCGCGCACATAAGCGCCGGTGACCACCGGCAACACATGGGCCGAGGCGCTGGACATGGCGGCCACGTCGGCGCCCAGGCCACCGGCACCGCTGGGGTCGTTGGCGTTGAAGGCCATCACACAGGGCAGCGAGACGGACTCGCCCGAACTGGACGTGGCGTTGGTATCAAGGGGGGAGGGCATTCGGAAGACGCTGGGCGTGGTGAGTGGGACGGTCTGGCGATGCCGGCCGTGCCCACGGGCGCTGCCTAGGGGCTGGCTACAATGAAACCATTTTAAGACAATGATTTTTCCTGCATCATGACCGAACCCCAGACTTGGATGTGCCTGATTTGTGGCTGGATTTACGACGAGGCCGCAGGCGCGCCCGACCATGGCATCGCTGCCGGCACCAAGTGGGCCGACGTGCCCATGAACTGGACCTGCCCGGAATGCGGCGCCCGCAAGGAAGATTTCGAGATGGTGGCGATCTGATGCCCACCCCCGCGCCCGACGCCGTCTGAGCGAATTCAAGACCGGAAGCAGTTGTTCATGACCGACATCACTTCTTCTGGACTCAAGGTGTTGGTGGTCGATGACAGCCAGACCATCCGGCGCAGCGCGGAGATGTTTCTCAAGCAGGGCGGCCACCGTGTGGTGCTGGCCGAGGACGGCTTCGATGCCTTGTCCAAGATCAACGACTTCCAGCCCGACCTTGTTTTCTGCGACATCCTGATGCCGCGCCTGGACGGCTACCAGACCTGCGCCATCATCAAACGCAACGGGCGGTTTGCACGCATTCCCGTGGTCATGTTGTCCTCGCGCGATGGCGTGTTCGACAAGGCGCGCGGGCGCATGGTGGGGGCCGAAGAGCACCTCACCAAACCCTTCACCCGAGACCAGTTGCTGCAGGCTGTGGCCGCACACGCGGCCTTGGCCACACAAAAGACAGGAGCCCATTGATGGCGGTCCATGACATCCTGGTGGTGGACGATTCCCGAACCGAGCTGATGTACCTGCGCGACCTGTTGGCGCGCCACGGCTTTTCCGTGCGAACCGCCGAGAGCGCCGACGAGGCCTACCGCCAGATGGGCGAGGCTTTGCCCGATCTGATCCTGCTGGACGTGGTCATGCCCGGGCAGAACGGTTTCCAGCTCACCCGCCACCTGAGCCGCCACCCGCAGTACGGCAAGGTGCCCGTGTTCCTGTGCACCAGCAAGAGCCAGGAGACCGACCGTGTCTGGGGCCTGCGCCAGGGCGCGCGCGACTACATCACCAAACCGGTCAACGCCGATCTGCTGCTGGCCAAGATCGCCGCGGTCGATCAATCGGGGGCCAGCCTCTGATGCTGTGACAGCGCACCCATGACGACCCAGGAGACACCCCCAACCCCACCCGCCGGCCGCACCGCCGCCCACTGGCTGGGTGTGGCCTGTGGTGGCCACCGTTTCTTGGTGCCGTTGGCGCAGTCGGGTGAAATTGCCGCGCCCTCCGCCGTGCAGCCGTTGCCCCATGCCAAGGCCTGGGTGCGGGGCGTCACCACCCTGCGTGGCGAGCTGTACACCGTGGTCGATCTTCTGGCGTGGCTGGGTTGGCCGGCGCTGGCGGACGACACACCCGGCCAGGCCCGTTTTGTGAGTGGCAGCGGTCTGCTGGGCGTCAATGTGTTGTGGCCGGTGGACCAGCTGCTGGGCTTGCGCAGCGCCGACAGCTTTCGCCCCGCGCCCGAGCCCGTGCCCTCGCCCGTTGTGCGCCAGGTGCTGGCCGACGCGCAGGACAACGTCTGGTACGACCTGGACCTGCTGGCCTTGTGCGAGCGGGCCGATTTTCTTGACATCCACCAGCGCCCGGCCAGCACCGGGAGCCCCTGAGCACCATGGCGTTGATGAGCACATTGCGAGGCCTCTTCGGCCGCCGGGACCCGCTGGACGACGTTCCGCTGAACGCGCCCAGCGCGTCGGAAATCATGGACCCCGCGTCGGGTCTGAGCTCGTCCACCTTCGGCTCCGATTCCATCCTCTCGGTGCCCGCTCACGGCGCGCAGGGCGCAGGCCCGGCCACCCGCCCGGCGGCGCTGGAGCAGGCGATGGACGACCGCGTGGCCCTGCCTTTGTTGGGCAGCCGCAGCGCTGACAGCCACCAACGCTTGCTGGTGGGCGGCTTGACCACCATGCTCGTGTTGACCGGCGTGTTGGTGGCCTACCAGTGGTACCGCAACACATCGGCGGCGCCCGGGCCGGCCGCGCCAGCCCAGGCCGCATTGCTGGGGGCGCAGCAAGTGGTGCGGCTGAGCACAGCGGCGGTGTCGGGTGAGCGGGCGGCCTTTGATGCCTTGAAACAAGCCGATCAGGGCTTGCGGCGCGACCTGCAGACGCTGGCCGAGGTGGACAGCAGCCTGGCCGCATCCGCCCAAGCCCTGGAGGGCACGGTGGGTGTGGTGCTGGCTCAGCAAAACGCCTTGTTGCGTCTGCCCGATCAACTGGCCCAGGTGCGCCAGCTCAGCGCGGCGCAGGTGGACGTGGCCGATGGCCTGCTGGCCCAGCTGCTCCAGAACGGCGCGTCCACCAACGACGTGGCTGCCGCTGCCCAGCTCGCGCGTCTGCTGCACCGCGTGCGGCTGGCGGCGGTCACCTTTGCCACACCCGCTGGGGCTTCTGCGCCTGCGCTGGTGGCCTTGGGGCAAGACGTGAACGACATGCTGGAGCGCATCGAGGTCCTCGTTGCCAGCGCGCGCCGCAGTCCGCCGCGCGACCTGCGCCAGCGCGACTTGCTGGAGCAGTTGCAGCGCAACCACCCTGCGTTGCTGAACGCCACCAACGCCTTGCTGACGACCTTGCAGGACGTGGGACCACCGCGTGAGGCGCAGCGCCAGTTGCAGCGCGACGTTGAGCCCCTGTTGCAGCGCCTGCAGGGGTTGTCCGGGCGCGGCGCCGACAGCGACACAGGTGCGGGTGTGGCCTTGTTTGCGGCGGCGGCCACGGCGGTGCTGGCCTTGTTGTGCATCTGGGGCCTGGTGCAACTGCAGTTGCGCACCAGCCAGCGCCGCCAGGGCGCGGCTGAAAAGCTGCAAAGCCTGGCCACCGCGCAAGAGCGCGACGCACGGCGCATCAACGACGCCACCCAGGCCGCCATCCTGCGCTTGATGAACGAACTGCAGGACGTGGCCGACGGCGACCTGACCAAACAGGCCACGGTGAGCGAAGACATCACCGGCGCCATCGCCGACTCCATCAACTACACGGTGGAGGAGCTGCGCAACCTGGTGGGCCAGGTGCAGACCAGTGCCGAGCGTGTGGCCCAGACCACCGCCACGGTGGAGAACACCTCCATCGAACTGCTGGCCACCTCCACCGAGCAGTTGCGCGAGATCCGTGAAACCGGCCAGTCGGTGCTGGACATGGCGCAGCGCATCCAGCAGGTGTCGGTGCAGGCCCAAACCTCGTCCGACGTGGCGCGCCAATCGGCCCAGGCGGCTGAGTCGGGCCTGCAGGCCGTGCAGGCCAGCATGGGGGGCATGAACCACATCCGCGACCAGATCCAGGACACCGCCAAACGCATCAAGCGCTTGGGCGAGTCGTCGCAGGAAATTGGCGAGATCACCGAGCTGATCTCCAGCATCACCGAACAGACCAATGTGTTGGCCCTGAACGCCGCCATCCAGGCCGCCTCTGCCGGCGAGGCCGGCCGGGGCTTCTCGGTGGTGGCGGAAGAGGTGCAGCGCCTGGCCGAACGCTCGGCCAACGCCACCCGCCAGATCGCCGATCTGGTGAAGGCCATCCAGACCGACACCCAGGACGCCGTGCTGGCCATGGAGTCGTCCACCCAAGGGGTGGTCGAGGGTGCGCGTCTGTCGGACAACGCCGGCGCGGCCCTGGCCGAGATCGACCGCTACTCGCGCCAGGTGGCCGAGCTGGTGGGCCAGATCGCGCTCTCCACCTCGCGCGAGGCCGAGCTGGCCAGCGGCACGGCCGAGAACATTCAGCACATCTTTGCCGTGACCGAGCAGACCGGCGAGGGCACCAAGTCCACCGTGCAGCAGGTGCGTGAGCTCACCCGGATTGCAGATGAATTGCGCCAGTCGGTGTCGCGCTTCCGGATTGCCTGATGGACAGCCCCCACGCTCCACCGCTGCGCGGGTCGCTGCCCCCCGAGGGGGCTGATCCGTCTTGGGGCGGCCCGGCGACGGATCGTTCGGAGGCGGACGACCTCAGCCCCCTGGCCTGGGTGCACGAAGAGGTGTTGCGCAGTCTGACCGATGCGGTCGCGGCGCTGCAGCGCTTTGCGCAAGCCCACCAACTGGCGCGCCAGACCGATTTGTCCAGCGTGGACGACGCCGACCTGCGCATGGCCCGCCAGCAATTGCACCAGGCCGTGGGCGCGCTGGAGATGGTGGGCATGGTGGCCGCCGCCCAGGTGTTGCGCGCGCTGGAGGCCGCCGTGCAGCGCTTCGTGCAAAAGCCCGATGCCTGTGACGACTCGGCGCTGGTGACGTTGGCGCGTGTGAGCGCCGCCCTGAGCGACTACCTGCAGCGGCGCGTGCGCCAGCGCCCGGTGTCCGACCTGCACCTGTTCCCCGCCTACCGCGACGCGCAAACCCTGGCTGGCGCCGACCGCATCCACCCGGCTGACCTGTGGGCTTTCGAGCACCACGGTGTGTTGCTGCCCGGCAGCCTGCCACCCGATGGGGCGGCCCCTGCCTACGGCGCCACCTTGCGCGCCCAGCTGGACCGCCACATCCTGCCCGTGGTCAAGTCGCTCGACCCCACGGCCGCTGGTGCTTTGGCTGGTTTGTGTGACGCGCTGTCGGCTGCCGTGCCCCCAGGGCAGAGCGATGTGCCCGACACCGTGGCCACCTTCTGGCGCGTGGCGGCCGGTTATTTTGACGCCGTGGCCCAGAGCGGCTTGCCGCCCGACGTGCACACCAAACGCGCGGCCTCGCGCGTGTTGCTCCAATACGCCGCGCTGGCTCAGGGTCGTTGTGACGTCTCCGACCAGCTGGTGCACGACTTGTTGTTTTTGTGCGCCCAGGCCCAGCCGACTGACCCCGCGCAAGCCGCACATTGGCAGGCGGTGCGGTCTGCCTTTGGCCTGACCGACCACACGCCGGTGGACGTGGAGCAAGTCCGCCTGGGGCAACTCGATCCCGAACTGCTGGCTGAAGCGCAGACCGTGCTCAAACGTTGCAGCGAGCGCTGGGCCCAGGCCAGCGACGACGGGCCCTTGGCCGCGACCGCCTGGGCCGACCTGCCTGAGGCCATGCGGGCCTTGCACCACAGCGTCAGCCGTGTGTGCCCGCCGGCGGCACCCTTGGCGCAGGCCTTTGCCGACGCCATGGACCACCTCGGCGGGCAAGCCGACCGGCTGGGCCCACAGCTCGCCCTGGAAGTCGCCACCGGCCTGCTGTTTCTCGATGCGACGTTGCAGGACTTCGACCCTCTCGATGACAGCCTGGGCGAGCGCGCCACCCAGTTGGCACAGCGGGTGACCGCTGCGGCCAAGGGCGAGCCCTTGCCCGACCTCGCGCCCTGGATGGAGCAGCTCTACCGCCAATGGAGCGAACGCCAGACCCTGGGTAGCGTCGTGGAGGAGGTGCGTCGCACCTTAACCGAGGCCGAGGCCCACCTTGACCGCTTGGCGCGCGACCCCACTCAACGCCAAGGTCTCGATGCCTTGCCCGCGCGTTTCGCGCAAATGCAGGGCGTGTTGTCGGTGCTGGGCTTGCAGGATGCCGCGCGCACCGCGCAGGCCATGGAGGCCACCGCCAGTGACCTGCTGGCCGGGCGTGCCGATCTGGGTTCGCCCGCTTGGCGCAGCCTGGTGCACAACCTGGGCGCCTTGGGTTTTTTGGTTGACGTGCTGGGCTTGCACGCGGCATCGGCCCAGCGGGGCTTTCGTTTTGATGCCGAGGCGGGCGAACTGCGCCCGCTGGTGGCAGTGGGTGGCCGTGCGCCAGCGGCGGTGCCCGAGGTCACCACGGTGGCGGTCGAACCTGTGGCCGTTGCGCCGGCGGAGGCGCCACCCGCAGAGACGACCCCGGACGACGAAGAGGCCGAGCTGCTGGCCATCTTCATCGACGAAGCGCGCGAGGTGCTGGCCAGTGGCCAGCAGTCGGTGCTGACCTTGGCGCGCGAAAGCACGCAGCTGGGGGCCATGACCACCTTGCGCCGTGCCTTCCACACGCTCAAGGGCAGTGCCCGCATGGTGGGCTTGTCCGACTTCGGCGAGGCCGCCTGGGCCATGGAGCAGGTGCTCAACGCCCGTTTGGCTGAGCAGGCGCCAGCCGATGCGCCCCTGCTCGACCTGGCCCGCGAGGCGCTGGCCGCCATGGCCGAGTGGGTCGATGCCCTGGCGCAGGGTCAGCCCACGGTTTGGACCGCCGAGGCCTTTCAGCGCAGCGGCCAGGCCCTGCGCGATCAAGGGGTGTACCTGCCCCTGGCTGCGGCCGCACCTGCGCCCGAGCCCGCTCTGGTGCCGGTGCCCGAGCCAGTGCCCGAACCCGAACCCGAACCCGAACCGGCTTTCGAAGCCTTCGACGAGCAGGTCAAGGTCATCGGCCCGCTGCGCATCGGCCTCAACCTGTTCAATGTCTACCTCAACGAGGCCGATGAATGGTCGCGTTGCCTGTGCAACGCGTTGGCCGAATGGGCCTTGGGGCCAGAGCGTTTGCCGCCCGACACCACCGTCGCCTGGGCCCACTCTTTGGCGGGCAGTTCCTTCACCGTCGGCTTTGAACGGCTGGGCCAGGCCGCCCGCTCGCTGGAGCACGCCATCGAACGCCTGCGGCAGGTGCCGGTCCCAGCGGGCCGGCGCCTGAGCGACGAAGCGCGCCAGTTGCCCGTGGCGGTGGCCGAGTCCCTGCGCCACCTGCTGCACCAGTTTGCGGCCGGTTTCCTCAAAGAGCCCGACGGCCCCACGCTGGAGCGCCTGAGCCGTTGGCCCGAAACCGGCGACTGGGTGGCCTTGCTGGTGCCTCAGCCTGCACCCGCGCCCGCGCCGTTGTTATTGCCTGAGCCCGCACCGACGGACAGCCCCTCGGCCGACATCCCTGACGCCGACCTCTTTCACGTGTTCGAAGAAGAGGCGGCCGACCTGCTGCCGCGCTTGGGCGGCGCCCTGCGCCAGTGGGTGGCCCGGCCCGACAACAGCAGCGCACGCGCCGAGGTCTTGCGCAACCTGCACACCCTCAAGGGCAGCGCGCGGCTGGCCGGGGCCATGGGCCTGGGCGACATGGCGCACCAGATGGAAAGCGCCGCCGAAGCGGTGGTGCCCGGCGCTGGCGAGGCCGATGCCTTGCGCGATTTGCAGGCGCGTTTTGATGCCTTGAGCCTACGGCTGGACAGCTTGCGCACCGGGGCCCCCGAAGCCGATGCGAGCGCTCCTGACGCGCCGGAACCCACCACCGAGCCGGTGCCGCTCACATCGCCGGATGCCCCGGTGCCCGAGGCGGAGCCGGCCAATGCCCATGGTGTGCTGGCGCCGCGTGTGCCCACGCCCCGCGTGAGCAGTGCCGCCGCCAGCACGGTGCGCGTGCGCCCCGATCTGCTCGACCGGCTCATGAACCAGGTCGGTGACGTGATGCTCACCCGCTCGCGCATGGAAGACGAGTTGCACACGCTGCGCGCCTCGCTGCAAGACCTCACCGGCAACCTGGCCCGCTTGCGCGAGCAACTGCGTGATCTGGAGCTGCAGACCGAATCGCAACTGCAGTCGCGCCAGGCCCACCAGTTGCAGGCCGGCCGCGTGGTCGATGCGTCTTTCGACCCGTTGGAGTTTGACCGCTACACCCGCGTGCAGGAGCTGACCCGCATCATGGCCGAGTCGGTCAACGACGTGGCCACGGTGCAGCGCAACCTGCAACGTGCGGTGGACGTGACCGAAGATGGCCTGGTGGCCCAGGGTCGCCAGAGCCGCGAGCTGCAACGCGACCTGCTGCGTACCCGCATGGTGGACTTTGACACCGTGGCCGAACGCCTGCACCGCGTGGTGCGCCAGGCCGCGCAGGAAAGTGGCAAACAGGCGCGGCTGGTGGTGAGCGGCGCACAAATTGAAATGGACCGCAGCGTGCTCGATCGCATGGTGCCGGCCTTCGAACACCTGCTGCGCAACGCCGTGGTGCACGGCATCGAAACGCCGGCACAGCGTGTGGCTGCCGGCAAGCCCGCAGAGGGGCAGATCGATGTCGCCCTGAGCCAGGAAGGCAACGACGTCGCGCTGGTGTTCTGCGACGACGGTGCCGGCCTGGATTTGCAACGGGTGCGCGACAAGGCCGTGGCCTTGGGCCGCCTACCCGAAGGTGCGCCGATGGACAACGCCATGTTGACCCAGTTGGTGTTTGAGGCCGGGCTGAGCACCGTGGCCGAAGTGTCGGAGCTGGCCGGGCGGGGCATTGGCCTGGACGTGGTGCGCAACGAGGTCTTGTCGCTCGGTGGCCGCATCGAGGTGGCCACCGAGGCCGGGCGCGGCGCGCGCTTCACCCTCGTGTTGCCGCTGACCACCGTCGTCACCCAGGTGCTGCTCTTGCGTGCGGGTGATTTCACCTTTGGTGTGCCCGCTGCCCTGGTGGAGCAGGTGCATCGCGTGGATGTCGCCATCGTGCGCGCGTCCGGTCCGGTGGGCGAGCTCGCGCCGCAAGGCACGGCGCTGCCGCTGTACTGGGCCGGCGCCTTGCTGGAACAGTCGGTGGGCAGCCGCGAGTCGGGCAAGCTCGCGCCGGTCTTGCAGCTGCGCAGCGCCACCCAGCGTGTGCTGTTGCACGTGGACGAGGTGCTGGGCAACCAGGAGGTGGTGGTCAAACACCTGGGGCCACAGCTGTCGCGTCTGCCCGGCGTGGCCGGCATGACGGTGTTGGCCTCGGGCGCGGTGGCGCTGATCTACAACCCCGTTGCGCTGGCCGCCGTTTACGGCGCCAGCACGCAGGTGTGGCTGCGCCAGGCCGGCGAACGCGCGTCCCGCCAGCCGGCGCCGACCACACCTCTGGTGCTGGTGGTGGACGATTCCATCACCGTGCGCCGCGTCACCCAGCGCCTGCTGCAGCGCGAGGGCTACCGTGTGGCGCTGGCCATCGATGGCGCACAGGCACTGGAACGATTGCGCGAAGAACTTCCGGTGGTGGTGCTCAGCGACATTGAAATGCCCGGCATGGACGGTTTTGAACTGGTGCAGCAGATGCGCGCAGATCCCGAGCTCAAGCGCCTGCCGGTGATCATGATCACCTCGCGCATCGCCGACAAACACCGCGAGCATGCCCGGCAGCTGGGGGTGGACCACTACCTGGGCAAGCCGTACGCCGAGGACACCTTGTTGGCCCTGGTGGCTGGGTATTCGCGCCTGGGCGTGCCGCACTGAAATGGCAGCAGAATCGTCTGCGGCACAGGCCCTGGCACCACATACCCCGGCGCTCATGGCCTTTCCAGGTGTGGAAGCCCTGTTGGCCGCCAGCGACCAGGCCCTGTACAAGGCCAAACACCAGGGGCGCAACCGGGCGGTGCTCGCTTGAAATTGCGCCTTCAGCCCGCTGTGGGTGTGGCCAGGGGCGGCTCGCGGTAGATCAACACCTTGAGGGCGCGCTCGGGGTCGGTGTCGGCGAACGCCGCCGGGTTGGGCAGGCGTTGTTCGAAGGTCAGCCCGGGCGCGTGGTCACGCACCAAGCCATGCAAAAAATCGCTGCCCAGTTCGGGCGCGTTCAAACACAACATGGCGCGGCCGTCGGGGGCCAGCAGGTCGGGCAGGCGACGCAGCAGGCGAGCGTAGTCCTTGGTCGCCACAAAGCTGCCCTTCTGGTAGCTGGGCGGGTCTACCACCACGATGTCGTAGGGGCCACCGCGCGTGAGCTTGCCCCAGCTTTTGAAGATGTCATGGGGCAGAAAACGGGCACGGCCGGTCAGGCCGTTGAGCGCATGGTTCTGTTGCCCGGTGGCCAGCGCGCCCGAGGCCATGTCCACATTGAGCACGCTGCGCGCACCGCCTTGCAGCGCCGCCACCGAAAACGCGCAGGTGTAGGCGAACAGGTTGAGCACCTTGGCGCCTTGCGCATGCCCGCGCAGCCAGCGCCGGCCCTCAGCCATGTCCAGAAAGAGCCCGTGGTTCTGGCCGCGCAGCAGGTGCGCCCGGTAGCGCACGCCGGCTTCGCTCACCTCATGCGGTTCGGGCACGGCGCCACACAGCAGCCGGGTTTCGCTGTGGTTGGGCTGGCGCAACTGCAGCACCAGGTTCAGCGGCTCGCCCGGCGCAATGGCCTGCCAGCGCGCGGCCAGCGCCGCCTGCAGCGTCGCAACGGTGGGCTCGTCGGTGTCGCCAAAACAGGTGAGCAGCCAGACCGGCGGGTAGGCGTCCAGTGTCCAGCGTTCGCAGCCGGGATGTTGGCCGCCCCGGCCGTGGAACACGCGCTGGGCATCGGTGGAGCGCGTCAACTGCGCCATGGTGTCGAGCAGGGCTTGCATCAGCGTGTGGGCAGGGGAGGCAGTCCGTGGCGGCGGCGCGCCTGTTCGCAGGCGGCGCTGCCTTCTTCAAACTCGCGACAGGGGTTGGGCCGCCACTCGTAGATGCCGCAACCCACCCGCTCGCCGATGCGGCCCGACAACGCCGCGCAGCGCGGCCGTGCGTGGTCGGTGCCACGCATGCGCCGCAGGCTGTCGGTCACGGGCACACACAGGCCGGTCGGTACGCTGCCGCCTTCTTCTTCGGATTCGTACACCGAAAAATCGACGCGGAAGCTGGCGCAGCAGGCGCCGCAGGATTGGCAGTGGTTCACGTGCTCAAGCCAAGCGTCCCAGCAGCAGGTACTCCATCAACGCCTTCTGCGCGTGCATGCGGTTCTCGGCCTCATCCCAGACCACACTTTGGGGGCCGTCGATGACTTCGGCTGCCACCTCTTCGCCCCGGTGAGCGGGCAGGCAATGCATGAAGATAGCGTCGGGCTGGGCCACGGCCATCATGGCTTCGTCCACGCACCACTGCGCGAAGGCTTGGCGACGCACTTCGTTTTCGGCTTCAAAGCCCATGCTGGTCCAGACGTCGGTGGTCACCAGATCCGCACCGCGGCAGGCCTCGCGCGGGTCGGCGAAGACTTTGTAGCAGGCCGGGTTGCTGATGCCGGCCAGTTCAGCATTGACCTCGTAGCCGCTGGGCGTGCTCACGTGCACGGTGAAGCCCAGCAGCTCGGCCGCCTGCAACCAGGTGTTGGCCATGTTGTTGCCATCGCCCACCCAGGCCACGACCTTGCCCTTGATGGCGTCCAGCGGGTTGCCGCTGGTGGCGGGCCGGTGTTCGACCAGTGTGAACAGGTCGGCCAGGATTTGGCAGGGGTGGAACTCGTTGGTCAGGCCGTTGATGACCGGCACCCGCGAGTGGGCCGCAAAGCGCTCAATCTTGGTTTGCTCGAAGGTGCGGATCATCACGATGTCGACCATGCGGCTGATGACCTTGGCACTGTCCTCAATCGGCTCGGCGCGGCCCAGCTGGCTGTCGCCGGTGGTCAGGTGGACCACGCTGCCACCGAGCTGGTACATGCCGGCCTCGAAGCTCACGCGGGTGCGCGTGCTGGCCTTCTCGAAGATCATGGCCAGGGTGCGGTCGGGGTCGGCGAAGGGGTGGTGCTTCTCAAAGGCCTTGAACTTGGCCTTGATGAAGGCCGCGCGCTGCAGCAGGTAGGCGTACTCGTCGGCCGTGAAGTCCTTGAACTGCAGGTAGTGCTTGATGGGGGTGGCGATCATGCTTGCGCCTCGCTCAGGAACTGTTTGATCTGCGGCACCAGGATGGCCACGATTTCGTCCGCCTCGGCAGCGCTCAGGATGAGCGGCGGCACCAGGCGGATCACGCTGTCGGCGGTGACCGAGAGCAGCAGGCCGGCGTCAGCGCAGCGCTGCAGCAACACGCCGCAGGGGCGGTCGAGTTCGATGCCCAGCATCAGGCCCTGGCCGCGCACTTCTTTCACGCCCTTGACGTTCATGAGCTGCGTCACCAGCGCGGTCTGCAGGTGGGTGCCCACCTTGGCCGCATGGGCCAGCAGGCCGTCTTCTTCCATGATGCGCAGGGTTTCGATGCCGGCGCGCATGGCCAGCGGGTTGCCACCGAAGGTGGTGCCGTGGTTGCCGGGTTGGAAGATGTTGGCGGCTTTTGCGCTGGTCACCACCGCACCCACGGGCACGCCCGAGCCCAGGCCCTTGGCCAGGGGCATCACGTCGGGCTGGATGCCGGCCCACTGGTGGGCAAACCATTTGCCGGTGCGGCCAATCCCACACTGCACCTCGTCGATCATCAGCAGCCAGTCGCGGTCATCGCACAACACGCGCAGCTCGCGCATGAAGTCCACCGTCATGGGGTGGATGCCACCTTCACCCTGGATGGCCTCGAAAAACACCGCAGTGATGTTCTTGTTGCCTTCCGTGGCCTTGCGCAGCGCTTCGATGTTGTTGCGTGGCACGCGGACGAAACCTTCCACCAGCGGGCCGAAGCCGGCGTGGATTTTGGGGTTGGCGGTGGCGCTCAGCGTGGCAATGCTGCGGCCGTGGAAGGCGCCTTCGAACACCACCACCTCGGGGCGGGTGATGCCCTTGTCGTGGCCAAACTTGCGCGCCAGCTTGAGCGCGGCCTCGTTGGCTTCCAGGCCAGTCGAGCAGAAGAACACGTTGGCCATGCCCGTCAGCTCCACCAGCTTGGCCGCCAGTTTCTCCTGGCCGGGCACGTGGTAGTAGTTGCTGCAGTGGATCATCTGGCCGATCTGCTCTTGCAGCGCCTTCACCAGCTTGGGATGGGCGTGGCCCAGGGTGTTGACGGCGATGCCGCCCAGGCCGTCCAGGTAGGCTTTGCCATTCACGTCCCAGACTCGGCAGCCCTTGCCATGCGACATCGCGATCGGGAGTCGACCGTAGGTGTTCATTACATGGGGCGAGGCGGCTTCGATGTGAGCGGTCATCCGAAAATCTCCGTGGTGGCGTGGCCTGAAAAAACAGTCGGCCCAACGTGGGTGGGCCGTTGAAAGCCGATTTTAGGCCCAGAGTTTGCTTGTGTTCTGTGACGATTCGACATGGCTGTGATGCCTTCAGTGAGGGGCGCCCAGCCGACGGTTGCCATCCTCAAGTCTTATATAAGATAGAATACTTGCTGCACCGCAACACCCGGCGATCCCGGTACGCTTGCACCTTCTCCATTTTTCTCCAGGGCCGTCACCCATGGTCGCTCCTTCCGCCAAAGAAGTCTTCATTCAGGGGGTCACCCTCAGTGGCAAGACCTTTCGGCCCAGTGACTGGGCCGAGCGGCTGGCGGGTGTCATGAGTTCCTTCCGTCCCGGCGGTGCCCACCCCGGCAGCCACCTCAGCTACTCGCCCTGGTGCATTCCCACCACGTTGGGCGGTGTGAAGTGTGTGGTGGTCCACCGCGATCTGCGCGAAGCCGAACCCATGGCCTGGGACTTCTGCATGAACTTCGCGCGCGACAACGAGTTGCAGGTGGTTGAGGCTTGCCTGATGCCGGACGAGCGGCCCCGCTGACCGACCCTTTTTGCATCGACAGGCAACAAAAAACCGCCCGAAGGCGGTTTTTGCTTTTTCTTTGCTGGCAGCGCACCCGATTCAAACGGCGGGCGGGTTCATCAGAGCCCGGCCCGGGCGGTTGACCTGAGGCAGGTCAGGCGGCTGCGGTGGCCAGGGTCTTGACCTTGGCCGACAGGCGGCTCTTGTCGCGAGCGGCCTTGTTCTTGTGGAAGATGCCCTTGTCGGCCACGATGTCCACGACTTGCTGCATCTTGGCAAACAGTTCGGTGGCCTTGGTTTTGTCGCCAGCCAGAACAGCCTTTTCGACGTTCTTGACAGCGGTGCGGTATTTGGAGCGCAGCGAGGTGTTCGCGGCGTTCAGTTTGACGTCCTGGCGGGCGCGTTTGCGGCCAGAAGCCAGACGGGGGTTTTTCTTTTTGGGTTTGGCGGTTGCCATATGAGTGTCCTTAAGGGTTTGTGGATGTTGCCAGCAAAGCCCTACATTATAGCCTTGGGCCAGAAAACGGCCAAACAATGAGAGGGAGCATCACATGAAGTGGGAAAACAACCGCCAGTCCGACCAGGTCGAAGACCGCCGCAACAACCCCGGTGGCGGTGTGCCCGGCGGGCGGCGCCTGGGCGGCCGGGGCGTGGGCCTGGGCACCGTTGTGATCGCGCTGGTGGCCGGCTGGGCGCTCGGCATCAACCCCCTGACCGTATTGAGTGTGCTCAGCGGTGGCGACTTGGCGCCTTCCGCACAGGTGGAAAGCGCCCCCGCTGGCCCTGCCAGCGCGCCCTCGGACGAGATGGGCCGCTTTGTCGCCTCGGTGCTGGGCGGCACCGAGGACGTGTGGGGCCAGATCTTTCAAGCCAACGGTGCGCAATACGCCAAGCCGCGCCTGGTGCTGTTCCGTGGCGCCACACCCACGGCATGTGGCACCGGCCAGGCCGCCATGGGTCCTTTCTACTGCCCGGGCGATCAGAAGGTCTACATCGACCTGAGCTTTTACGACACCTTGAAGCGCCAGTTGGGGGCGCCTGGCGATTTTGCCCAGGCCTATGTGATCGCCCACGAAGTGGGCCACCACGTGCAGAACCTCATGGGCATCACCGGCAAGATGGACCAGATGCGCGGGCGCGTGAGCGAGCGCGAATACAACCAGATGAGTGTGCGGGTGGAGTTGCAGGCCGACTGTTTTGCCGGCATCTGGGCCCACCACAACCAGAAGAGCGGCGCCATTCTGGAGCCTGGCGATGTGGAAGAGGCGCTCAACGCGGCCGCTGCCATCGGCGACGACGCATTGCAGCGCAAGTCGCAAGGGCAGGTGGTGCCCGACAGCTTCACCCACGGCAGCAGCGAGCAGCGCCAGCGCTGGTTTCACACCGGCCTCAAGACCGGCAACGTGCAGGCCTGCGACACCTTTGCCAGCCGCACGCTGTGACGCGGGCTTTGCGGCATTTCGGCCTTCTGAAGGCAAAGTGAGACAATACGGGCCGAAATGACACAATCTTTTTCCGAACTGTCTCTCGCGCCCACACTGGCGCGCGCCGTGGCCGAAATGGGCTACGAGAACATGACGCCCATCCAGGCGCAGGCCATTCCTGTGGTGCTGCAGGGGCATGACGTGATGGGCGCTGCCCAGACCGGCACCGGCAAAACCGCCGCTTTCTCGCTGCCGCTGTTGCAGCGCCTGCTCAAGCACGAGAACGCCTCCACCTCGCCCGCGCGCCACCCGGTGCGCGCCCTGGTGCTGTTGCCCACGCGCGAGCTGGCTGACCAGGTGGCCGAGCAGATCAAGCTCTACGCCAAGTACACCCAGATGCGCAGCACCGTGGTGTTTGGCGGCATGGACATGAAGCCGCAGACGCTGGAACTGAAAAAGGGCGTTGAAATCTTGGTGGCCACGCCGGGCCGCCTGCTGGACCACATCGAGGCCAAAAACTGTGTGCTCAACCAGGTCGAGTACGTGGTGCTCGACGAGGCCGACCGCATGCTGGACATCGGCTTTCTGCCCGATCTGCAGCGCATCCTCAGCTACCTGCCCAAACAGCGCACCACGCTCTTGTTCAGTGCCACCTTCTCGCCCGAGATCAAACGCCTGGCGTCGAGCTACCTGCAAGACCCGGTCACCATCGAGGTGGCGCGCTCCAACGCCACCGCGTCCACGGTGGAGCAATGTTTCTACCGGGTGGAAGACGAAGACAAGCGCCGCGTGATGCAGCAAATCCTGCGCGAGCGGGGTGTCAAGCAGGCGTTTGTGTTCGTCAACAGCAAACTTGGTTGTGCGCGCTTGGCGCGTTCGTTGGAGCGCGACGGCCTCAACACCACCGCCCTGCACGGCGACAAGAGCCAGGACGAACGCCTGAAGGCGCTTGATGCCTTCAAAACCGGCGCGGTGGACCTGCTGGTGTGCACCGACGTGGCCGCGCGTGGCCTGGACATCAAGGACGTGCCGGCGGTGTTCAACTTCGACATCCCGTTCAACGCCGAGGACTACGTGCACCGCATCGGCCGCACGGGCCGCGCGGGCGCATCGGGTCTGGCGGTGTCCTTCGTCACCGGTCGCGACGCACGCAACCTGGGCGACATCGAAAAGCTGATCGGCAAAAAGGCCGAGTTCGTGCCGGTGGAGCCTGAACCCGAGCGCCGCCCCGGTGGCCGCTACAACGACGGCCAGCGGGTGTGGCAGCAGCCACAGCGCGACGAGGGTTCGGCGCGCCCGATGGCCCGTGCGCCGCGCGCACCGCGCCCGGCCAGCGACCCCTTCTTCGACAAACCCTACGAGCCCACCGCAGCGCCCGAAGCCAAACCCTCATGGGAGGTGGCCGACAAACCCGCTGCGCGCAGCGTCTCGCCCAACATCAAGCCCAAGAAAAAAGTGGCCGCCCTGTTCAAGGCGACCGAACGGACCCCCGAGACCGAATCCTGAATGAGCCCGCCTTCGGGTGGTGTCATGTGGTGATCAGGCCCGGTTTCTGGGCTTGCTCGCAGCGCACCTGCAGCACCTCCACCTGGCCTGGTGTGTCCAGCAGGCGCGCCGCGCTCAGGCACCCGCCCCACACACAGCCGGTGTCCAGCGCCAGCACATCGGGGCGCTGCAACAGCCCCAGCGTGGACCAGTGCCCAAACGCCACAGGCGTGCCGGCGCTGCGGCGCCCTGGCACCTCGAACCAAGGCACAAATCCCGTTGGGGCCGCATCGGCGCTGTCCTTGGTGTCGAAATCCATCACCCCGTCGGTGCGGCAAAAGCGCAGCCGCGTGAGCGCGTTCACCACCACCCGCAGGCGTTCGGCGCCTTGCAGGCCGTCGTGCCAGTGGTTGGGTTGGTTGCCGTACATCTGGTGCAAAAAATCCGCCCAGTGTGGGCCGGCCAGCACCGATTGCACCTCGCCTGCCAGGGCCAGCGTCTGCGCCGCCGTCCACTGGGGCAACACCCCCGCATGCACCATCAGCCAGCCGTGGGCTTCCAAGGCCAGCGGTTGTGCGCGCAGCCAGTCTATGAGCTGGCTGCGGTCGGGCGCGCTCAGCACCGCCTGCAAGGTGTCGCTTTTGTGGGGCTTGCGCACACCTTGTGTGAGCGCCAGCAGGTGCAGGTCGTGGTTGCCGAGCACACATCTTGCTGAACCGTCGAGCGCGATCACGCGCCGCAACACCGCCAGCGACTGCGGGCCGCGGTTGACCAGATCGCCCAGCAGGTACAGCGTGTCGCGGCTGGGCGAAAAAGTAATGTGGGCCAGCAGCCGCCCCAGGGCGTCGTCGCAGCCTTGCACATCCCCAATCATGTAAAGTGCCATGCACAAATTATGGACATCCTGCTGATCGTTTTCCTCACTGTGCTCAACGGCGCCTTCGCCATGTCGGAATTGGCGCTGGCTTCCAGCCGCAAGGCGCGTCTGCTGGCCATGGCCGAAAGTGGCGACAAAGGCGCGCAGACGGCGCTCAAGTTGCTCGAAAACCCGACCCAGTTCCTGTCCTCGGTGCAGGTGGGCATCACCTCCATCGGCATGCTCAACGGCATCGTGGGCGAAGCCGCCTTCAGCGGTGGCCTGGCGACCAGCCTGTCGGGCTGGGGCATGCCCGAGGCGGCGGCCGAGGTCACGGCCACCACGGTGGTGGTGGTGGTCATCACCTTCATCACCATCGTTTTTGGCGAGCTGGTGCCCAAGCGCATCGGGCAGCTCTATCCCGAAACGGTGTCGCGTTGGGTATCGCGTCCGATGGCGTGGGTGGCGCGCATTGCGCGGCCGTTTGTGAGCCTGTTGTCGGCCACCACCTCGGGTGTGCTGGCGCTGCTGCGTGTGAATGTGAACGCACAGCAGACCGTGACCGAAGACGAAATCAACGCCAGCCTGGAGGAGGGTGTGGGCGCGGGCATCATCGAGGCGCACGAGCACCAGATGGTGCGCAACGTGTTTCTTTTGGACGACCGGCAGTTGGGCTCCATCATGATCCCGCGTGCCGACATCGAATGGCTGGATGCCAGCGAAAGCCTGGACGCGGCGGTGCGCCGCGCCTGGGCCACCGGCCACTCCTGGTACCCGGTGTGCCGGGGCGGGCTGGACGACGTGGTGGGCGTGATCCACCTGCCGCGTTTGCTGGCGCTGCTGGAGCAGGGCGTGACCGAGACCCTGCAAACCCTGGCGGAGCCGGCGGTGTTTGTGCCTGAGACTCTCAGCGGCATGGAGCTGTTGGAGCAGTTCCGCGCCCGTGCCACGCGCATGGTGTTTGTGGTGGACGAGTACGGCGTTGTTCAAGGCCTGCTCACACCGCTGGACATGCTGGAAGCCATCACCGGCGAGCTGTCGCCACAGACGCCGGTGGACGCCTGGGCGACCGAACAAAGCGATGGCTCGTGGTTGCTGGACGGTGCCATGCCGGTGCCCGAGCTGCGCGCGAGGCTGGACATCAAGGACGAACTGCCCGACGAGGACAAGGGCCGCTACAACACCGTGGCCGGCCTGATGCAGACGGTGGCCGGCGAGCTGTTGGCCGTGGGCGAAGCGGTGGAATGTGTGGGCTGGCGCTTCGAGGTGCTGGCGCTGGACGGGCGGCGCATCGACAAGGTGCGCATCACACCCGCGCCCGATGAAGGCAGTGGCTCAGACACCGGGCCGGCCTCTACCCACTGACCACTCACTGTCCGCTGAGGTACTCGGCCACGGCGGCCATTTCCAGCTCGGTCATTTTTTCGGCCACCGCATGCATCACCGCGTTGTCGTTGGTGCGTTCGCGTTTGTTGAACTGCTTGAGCTGGGTGTGCAGGTAGCCCGAAAACTGGTGGGCCAGCCGGGGCAGGTGGGCTGCGCCTTCGCCCTTGGCGCCGTGGCAGGCCACACAGGCCGGCACGCCACTGAACTTGTTGCCGTTGGCGTAGATGTACTCGCCCATCTTGGCCAGGCCCGGGTCTTTGGGGGCCTCCTTGGGTGGCGTGAACTTGGCGTAGTAGTGGCCGAGTGCCAGCATCTCCTCGGGCGTGAGCTTGGCCACCATGTCGGCCATGGCCGTGCTTTTGCGCTGGCCCGACTTGAAGGCCGCCAACTGCTTGGCCACGTACTCGGCGTGTTGGCCGGCGAGGCGCGGGAAAATTTCGCTGGTCGATTCGCCCTGGGCACCGTGGCACAGGAAACACGAGCCGCCCGCGATCTTCTTGGCGCGGGCCTCGTCCACCTGGGCCCAGGCGCCGCCGCTGGCCTGCCAGGCTGCCACTGCGGCGATGGCGATCAGGTACTTCTTCATTGCATAACCTCAGACTGATATTTGCTGGAAAAAAACGCCCCGGTTCCCCGGGGCGTTGGCCTTACGCCAGCGTGTCGGCCCAGATGTTGCGCGCCCAGGCCAGGGCGTAACGGCCTTCGAGTTCGCTGGCAGCTGATGAGACGCCGCCCGAACCCGGCACGGTGAGCATGGTTTTTTTCTCGGCGTCGTAGCGGTGCACGCTGGCCACATGCACCACGTCTTCGTCAGTGACAAAGCTGTAGCAGGTGTTGGCGTAGATGGGCAGCTGCGGCGGGGCCTTGCCCGCCAGCAGCGACACCACGGCGGCCGCACAGGTTTTGCCGTGCTGGTTGGCCATGTGGCCCGACTTGGGCATGCCCGGTGCGATCTGGATCGAATCGCCCAGCACATGCACGTTTTTGGCGGCTTTGGATTCGAATGTCAGGAAATCGACCTCGCACCAGCGCTTATTGGCGGTGGCCAGCCCGGTCTTGACGGCGATGTCACCCGCCCGCATGTCGGGGATGACGTTGGCCACGCCGGCCTTGAAGTCCTCGTTGAATTCGAACTTGAGCGTGTTGGTGGCGGCGTCCACGTCGGTCACCTTGTGTTTGGGCCGGTACTCGATCATGCCCTTGTAGTGCTCGTCCCAGGCCTTCATGAACAGGCCCTTCTTCGACTGGATGTCGTCGTTGGCGTCGAAGATGACGACCTTGCTCTTGGGCTTGGCCTTCTTGAAGTAGTTGGCCACCATGCAGGCGCGCTCATAGGGGCCGGGCGGGCAACGGTAGGGCGCCAGCGGGATGGACATGGCGTACACACCGCCATCGGGCAGGGCTTCGAGCTGCTTGCGCAAGGCCACGGTTTGTGCGCCCGCTTTCCAGGCGTGCAGCACCTTGTCTTTGGCGGCCTGGCTGGCCATGCCGGGCAGGCTGTCCCACATGAAGTCGACGCCGGGCGAGACGATCACGCGGTCGTAGGGCAGTTCGCCGCCACTGGCGAGTTTGACCACACGTTTCTCGACATCGATGCTGGCCACCATGTCGCGCACCAGCTTCACGCCGTGGCGCTTGGCCAGGTTGTCGTAGGGCGTGGTGACGTCGGCAATGGTCTTGGCGCCATTGATGACCAGGTTGGAAATGGGGCAGGACACAAAGGCGGCGTTGGGCTCGACCAGGGTCACGTTGACCGTGTTGTCTGAGAACAGACGCAGGTATTTGGCGGCGGTGGCGCCGGCGTAGCCACCCCCAATCACCACCACCTTGGGGCCGCTGCCACCCGCGGTGGCACAACCACCCAACACACCCAGGCCCGCGGCGGCTGAACCCACCCCCAGCGTTTGAACAAAATGACGGCGTTGCAACATGGTGGGTTCCTTATTTTTTCTGGGCGGCAAAGTAGGCCGAAATCTGGGCCAGCTGCTCGTCGCTGTAGCCCTTGGAAATCTGGTGCATCAGCGTGGCGGGCTTGCGGCCGCTCTTGAAGTCCATCAGCTTCTGAACCATCTCGTCTTTGTCCTTGCCGGCCAGCGACTCCATGCCGGGCTGGGCGCGGCCGTCGGTGCCGTGGCAGTTGGCGCAGGCGGCGGCCCACACACGGACTTGGTTGACCTGGGCCTGCGCGGGCAGGGCAATGGCGCTGGCAGCAGCCAGCACAAGGGGAAGGGACCAAAAGCGCATCAGCGTCTCCTCGGGGTGGCGCAACCTGAAGGGTTGCTCAAAAGAATGGGGCGCACTGCTTGAATATAAGCAATGACTATTTTGTGTGCGCCCGTGCAATTGTGAAACAGGGGACAAACCCTGTGGCGGGTTGTCAGCTTAGCGCAATCCTGCGGTGCCATGGGTGGCGGGGTTGCGTGTGCAGGACGCCGCGCCGTCCCTCAGCTGCGCGCGCTCACTTCCAGGCGCATCTGCGTGCAGAACGATTCGCCAGGCGCCAGCACCCGCAGGCCCAGCCGCTCGCTGCTGTGCCCTTGCGCGTGCAAGCTCCAGGCGTTGTTCACGTGGCTCACCGGCTCCACGGCCACGAAGTCCCGCGTCGGCTGGGTGTAGACGACCAGGTGCCTGAGCGGCGCACGGATGCGCACATCCAGCGCTTCGTCGCGCAAGTGGGCCACGCCCGCCCAGCCATCGAAGCAGTGGTCCACGTCCAGCGTGGCGCAATCGGTGTCCAGGCCTGGGCTGGGGCGGTGGCCGGTGGGCAGCTTGTCACTGCCCATGTCCCAGCGGCCACTGGCCTCGAACCGCAGGTGGCTGTGAGGCCGCTTGACGAAATAGGGGTGCCACCCCAGCCCCACCGGTGCGGGCACGGAAGACTGGTTGGTGATGGACAGCGTGAGTTCCAAGGCACCGTCCAGCAATTGCAGGGTCTGGGAAGCGTCGTAGGCAAACGGCCAATGCGGTTCGGCCCGGTGCTCATGGGCCAACAGCAGAAAGCGGTCGCTTTGCTCCAGCACCGCCCACGGGCGCATCCAGCCCACCCCGTGGATGGCATGGGCTTCGGTGAGCGCGTGGGTCACGAGCGGGTGGCCTGTGCCCTGCCACAGCAGCGTTGCCTGGCCGATGCGGTTGGAGAACGGCACCAACGGAAAGCTGCCGCATTCACGCACCGAGTGCAGTGTGTCGCCGGGGGTGGAACGCAGCACCGGCAGCCCATCGCACCACAGGCCGGCAATGCAGCCGCCCAGGTCGGGGCGCACGTCGCAGTGCAGCCCACCCTGCCTCAGGGTCACAGTGGCCATGGCGGAATCAGTTCAGCAAGGCCTGGGCGAATTCGCGGGCATTGAAGGTTTCGAGGTCTTCGAGTTTTTCACCCACGCCGATGAAATAGACCGGCACCGGTTTTTCCATCGCTATCGCGGCCAGCACGCCGCCTTTGGCGGTGCCGTCGAGCTTGGTGACCACCAGGCCCGTGAGCTGCAAGGCGTCGTCAAAGGCGCGCACCTGGTTGAGCGCGTTCTGGCCGGTGTTGCCATCGATCACCAGCAGCACTTCGTGGGGCGCTGTGGCGTCGGCCTTCTGCACCACGCGGCGGATTTTTTTCAACTCTTCCATCAGGTGCAGCTGCGTGGGCAGGCGCCCGGCGGTGTCGACCAGCACCACGTCCTTGCCGCGCGCGCGGCCCGCACTCACTGCGTCAAAACTCACTGCGGCGGGGTCGCCACCCTCCTGGCTGACGATGTCCACCAGATTGCGGTCGGCCCACACGCCCAGCTGTTCGCGCGCGGCGGCGCGGAAGGTGTCGGCCGCAGCCAACAGCACCGAGGCGCCCTCGGTGGCCAGGTGTTTGGTGAGCTTGCCGATGGAGGTGGTTTTGCCCGCGCCGTTGACGCCCGCCACCATGATGACCGTGGGGGTGTGTTCGCCAATCACCAGCGGTTTTTCCAGCGGGCGCAGCAGGTCGGCCAGGGCTTCGGCCAGCAGGCCTTTCACGGCGCTGGGCTCGGTGGCTTTGGCTTCTTTCACGCGGCGCTTGAGGTCGTCCAGCAGGAACTGTGTGGCCTTCACACCGGTGTCGGCCATCAGCAGCGCGTCTTCCAGTTCTTCGTACAGCGCGTCGTCGATGCGGGTGCCAGTGAACACCGTGGCGATGCTGGAGCCGGTTTTGCGCAGGCCGGCCTTGAGGCGGTCCAGCCAGCCCGAACGGGCCTCAGCAGGCGAGGCAACCGGCACGGGTGTTGGTGCAGGTACGGGCGTTTGCACAGATGCAGGTGCAGGTTCCGGCGTCACGGCCGGCGCCGGTGCGGGCTCCAAGGTGCGGGCCGGTTCAGCCAAAGGCGCCGGAGCTGGTACCGCCGGCTTGTCCGCGAACGGGTTGCGCAACCACGACAGGCCGCCGGCAGGCGCGGGCGCGATCGGGGCGGCCGGTTCTGACACCACAGGTGTCGCTGGTTGGGTCTCGGGGCTGCCAGCCACGGGGGGTGGCGGGGCTTTTTTCTTGAAAAAACTGAACATTGGCGCGTTTATAGAATCGCTTGCATTCTATGAAACCCACATTCATCCGCTGGGCCGCGTTGCTGCTGGCCGCCTTGCTGTCCCCTCACACGTGGGCACAGACCGAGCGTTTCACCCTGGCCAATGGCCTCACGGTGATCGTCCAACCCGACCGCCGTGCCCCCACCGCCGTGCACATGTTGTGGGTGCGTGTGGGTTCGATGGACGAGGTGGACGGTGCATCGGGCGTGGCGCATGTGCTGGAACACATGATGTTCAAAGGCACGCCCACGGTGGGGCCAGGCGAGTATTCACGCCGCGTGGCCGCGCTGGGGGGCACCCACAACGCCTTCACCAGCCGCGACGCCACGGTCTACCACCAGCAGGTGCCGTCCGATCAGGTGCTGGCGGTGATGGCCTTGGAGGCCGACCGTTTTGCCAACAACCAGTGGAGCGACGACGAGTTCCGGCGCGAGATCGAGGTCATCAAGGAGGAGCGGCGCCAGCGGGTGGAGGAGTCGCCCCGGGCGCGCTTTTTCGAGGCCTACACCGCCCAGGTGTTTCTGGCCAGCCCCTACCGGCGACCCGTCATTGGCTGGATGAGCGACATCGAGTCCCTCACGCCCGACGACGCGCGCGCTTTCCACCGCCAGTGGTACGTGCCCGCCAACGCTGCCGTGGTGGTGGCCGGCGACGTGGACCCGCAGCAGGTGCGCCTTTGGGCCGAACAGACCTACGGTCGCATCCCGGCCAAGGCTGTGCCCGAGCGCAAACCGCGTGTGGAGCCGACCCAGCAAGGCCCCCGCCGATTGGAGTACCGTGCCCGTGCCGAGCAATCGGTGATCACGTTGGGGTGGAAAGTGCCCCAGTTGCGCGACCCCGCCGCCACCGACGCTGAGACGCAGGACGCGTTGGCCCTGACCCTGCTGGCCAGTGTGCTCGACGGCTACAACGGTGCCCGCCTGGGCCGCGCCCTGGTGCAGGGAGAAGGCGGTCAGCGCTTGGCGGACAGCGTGGACGCGGGTTACGGCTTGTTGGGTCGGGGCCCTCAGCTGTTTTCGCTCACAGGGGTGCCAGCGCCTGGTGTGGGCGTGGACCAACTGGCCGATGCGCTGCGAACACAGCTGCGGCGTGTGGCCGAACAGGGTGTGACCGAGGCCGAACTCCAACGCGTCAAAACCCAGTGGCGAGCGAGCGAGGTCTACAAGCTCGACTCGGTGGTCAACCAGGCGCGCGAACTCGGCAGCTATTGGCTCAATGGGTGGGGCTTGGATGCCGGCGAACGCCTGTTGCAACGCCTGATGGCCGTGACGCCTGCGCAGGTGCGGTCGGTCGCGCAGCGCCTGTTTGACGAACGGCAGCTCAGCGTGGGCGTGCTGGTGCCGGAGGCCAAGCCATGAAACAAGTCACTCAGATGTTGGGCGCCGTCGCGCTGGCCCTGGCGGCCCATGGCGCCCAGGCCGCCTTGCCCATCGCGCAGTGGACCCACAGCAGCGGTGCCCGCGTGTACCTGGTCAGCAGCCCGGCCATTCCCATGCTGGACGTGTCGGTGGACGTGGACGCCGGCAGCCGGCGTGACCCCACCACCCAGATCGGCCTGGCACGCGCCACGGCCAGCATGTTGGACAAAGGCGTGCAAGCCGCAGCAGGGCAGCCCGCGCTGGACGAAAACGCCCTGGCCGAGGCCTGGCTGGACATCGGCGCCCAGTTTGGTGCCAGCGCCAGCAGCGACCGCATGTCCTTCTCGCTGCGCACCTTGACCGACCCGGCCTTGCTGGAACGGGCGGTGGCGCTGGCCGCGCGCCAGATGGCCCAGCCGGCCTTTCCTGCCGAGGTGTGGGCGCGCGAACGCGAGCGCAGCCTGGCCGCCTTGCGCGAAGCCGAAACCCGCCCCGGTACCCACGCAGGTCGCGCTTACGCCGCTGCGGTGTACCAGGGGCACCCCTACGGCGCCCAAACCACGGCCCAAACGCTGCAAGCCATCGGTGTGAACGACATGGCCGGCTTCTACCGCCAGCATGTGATGGCCTGTGGTGCGCGCATCAGCATGGTCGGCGCGATCGACCGTGCCACGGCCGACCGCATTGCCGACCGCCTGTTGGCCGCCATCGCACCCAACGGTTGCCGCAGCCTCGCCCCCGTGCCTGAGGTGGTGCCGTTAGCGGCAGCCAAGGACGAGCGCATCCCCTTTGCCGCCGCGCAGGCGCAGGTGCTGTTGGGCCAGCCCGGCGTGCGCCGCGACGACCCGGACTTCCTGACCTTGCTGGTGGGCAACCACATCCTTGGCGCGGGGGGCTTCACTTCGCGCCTCATGGACGAGGTGCGCGAAAAGCGTGGACTGACCTACGGCGTCTACAGCAGCTTTTCGCCGGGGCGCCACGCCGGCCCCTTCACCGTGAGCCTGACCACCCGGCCCGACCAGGCCGAGGCGGCGCTGGCCTTGTCGCGCGAGGTGGTGGCCCGTTTTGTGGCCGAAGGGCCCACTGAGGCCGAGCTGCAGGCCGCCAAGGACGCGCTCATCAAAGGGTTTGCCCTGCGCCTGGACAGCAACCGCAAGCTGCTGGACAACGTGGCCAACATCGCCTGGAACGATTTGCCGCAGGACTACCTGGACACCTGGACCACCAAAGTGGCGGCGGTTTCGGTGGACGACATCCGCCGCGCCTTCCAGCGTGTGCTGGCGCCCCAGCGCATGGTCAGCGTGATCGTGGGGGGAATGGCGCCATGAACATGCGCAGCAAAAGCAGCGGCGGCGCGCGGCCGGCGGCGAGTGCCCCCGGCGTGGTCCGCATCATCGGCGGCACTTGGAAGCGCAGCAAGCTCGCGGTGGCGGCGGCCCCGGGCCTGCGGCCCACGCCCGACCGCGTGCGCGAAACCCTGTTCAACTGGCTGGGCCAGGACCTGAGCGGCCTGCGGTGCCTGGACGCTTTCGCCGGCAGCGGCGCGTTGGGTTTCGAGGCCGCGTCGCGCGGCGCCACCGAGGTGCTGCTGATCGAGCAGGCGCCCGCGTTGGTGGCCAGTTTGCGCGACAACGCCACCCGCCTCCAGGCCAGTCAAATCACCGTGCAACGTGGTGACGCGCTCAGCCTCATGCGCCAGCGCGCCGGCCAGGCCTGGGACGTGGTCTTTCTGGACCCGCCGTTTGGCGACGGCCAGAACGAGGCCCTGTTCCGCGACGCCTTGAAGGCGGCGCGCGATCTGGTGAGCTCGAACGGCTTGCTCTACCTGGAAGCGCCCCGTGTGTGGACGGACGCCGAGCTGGCCGAACTCGGTTGGCGCCTGTTGCGCCAGGGCCGCGCCGGCCAGGTGGCCTTCCATCTGTTGGGGCCACAGGCGCCGGGCGGATAATCGGGGGCATGAGCACGCCTGTTTCTGCCCGCCGCATCGCCGTCTACAGCGGCACCTTCGATCCCCTGACCCTGGGCCATGAGGACGTGGTGCGCCGTGCCGCCGGCCTGTTCGATGAACTGGTGCTGGCCGTGGCCATGGCCCACCACAAGAAGACCTTGTTCAGTCTGGATGAACGCATCGCCATGGCGCGCGCGGCGCTGGCCGGTGTGGCCAATGTGCGGGTCGAACCCTTCGACGGGCTGATCATGGATTTTTGCCGCGAGCAAGGCGCTTGTGCCGTGCTGCGCGGCGTGCGCAACGTCACCGACTTCGACTACGAGGCCCAGATGGCGGCCATGAACCGGAAGCTCTTGCCTACGGTCGAAACGGTGTTCCTGTTGCCGCAGGCCGAGTTGCAGTGCATCTCCAGCACCTTGGTGCGCGAAATCTCCAAGCTGGGCGGCAACGTGGCCGCCATGGTCAGCGTGCCCGTGGCCGCCGAGCTGCAACGGGTGCATGGCCCGGCGCGGGTGCAATGTTGAACGGGAGCACACCATGGCACTGATAATCACCGACGAGTGCATCAACTGCGACGTTTGCGAGCCCGAATGCCCGAACGAGGCCATCTACCTCGGGCCTGAAATCTACGAAATCGACCCGGCCAAATGCACCGAGTGTGTGGGCCATTTCGACGAACCGCAGTGTGTGCAGGTGTGCCCTGTGGCCTGCATCCCGGTCAACCCACAGCACGTGGAAAGCCAGGAGACGCTGTGGCAGAAATTCCAACGCTTGCAGAAGGCGGGTCAGCCCTTGTCGGCTGCCGGTGACGGCTCGGCGCCGGCCGCCTGAGCGGGTGGCACCTGGCGAGGCGGTTTGGGTCGGGGTGGCTTGCTGGTGTGGATGCGCGCCGTGGCCTCGTTCATGCGCCCGGCCAGCAGGTCGGGCAAGGCCAGCAGGCAGCGCGTCAATGAGGCTTCGATGGCGTCGCGCTGGTCGGGCGCGGGTTTCTTGAGCACCCAGTTGGCCACTTCGCTTTTGTCGCCCGGGTGGCCAATGCCGATGCGCAGCCGCCAGTAATCCGGGCTGCCCAGTTGGGCATGGATGTCGCGCAGGCCATTGTGTCCCGCGTGGCCACCGCCCTTTTTGAGCTTGCATTCGCCGGGGGCCAGGTCCAGTTCGTCGTGCACCACCAGCACCTCTTCGGGCGCGATCTTGAAAAAGCGTGCCAGGGCCGCCACCGCTTGACCAGAGCGGTTCATGTAGGTCATGGGCTCGAGCAGCCACACCGGCTGGCCCGCCACGTTGGCACGCGCCACGTTGCCGAAATAACCCTTTTCGGCCACCAGGTGCACCTTGAGTTCGCGCGCCACCGCCTCCACCCACCAGAAGCCGGCGTTGTGGCGGGTCTGTTCGTATTCCGGGCCGGGGTTGCCCAGGCCAACGATGAGTCTGATCATGGGGCGCGATTATCGGTGGCTTGTGGTCCAGCACTGAGAAACAAAAAGGCCCGCGCGGGGCGGGCCTTTTGAAGCGCAAGGCGAAGAATCACTTCTTCTTCTTGCCCTTCTTGTCGTCGGCGGCTGCGGCCACGGGAGCGGCAACCACTTCTTCCACCGGGGCCACCAGGGTGGCGATGGTGACGGCCTTGCGACCGTGGGTGACGATCTTGACGCCAGCGGGCAGCTGGATGTCGGAGGCGTGGATGCTGGCGCCGGTGGTGGCGTTGCTCAGGTCCACCGTGATGTGCTCGGGCAGTTGCACGGCCAGGCACTCGATTTCGATTTCGGTGACCACGTGGTTGACCACACACTTGTCGGTCTTGACGGCCGGCGAGTTTTCAGCGCCCACGAAGTGCAGGGGCACCTTCTTGTGCAGGCGGGTCTTTTCGTCCACGCGCTGGAAGTCGATGTGCAGCACTTGCTGCTTGAAGGGGTGGTACTGCACGTCGCGCAGCAGCACTTTTTCAACCTTGCCGCCCAGTTCCATGTCGAGGATGGAGGCGTGGAAGGCTTCCTTCTTCAGGGCATGCCACAGCGCGTTGTGATCGACTTCGATCGTCACAGGTGCGGTGCTGCCACCAAAAACGATACCAGGCGCGCGGCCGGTGTTGCGCAGACGGCGGCTCGCACCCGTACCCTGCTTGTTGCGCTCAAAAGCGACGAATTGCATAACGTTCTCCAGATGAGGGGTTCCGCGACCAGAACGCCTCTGTTTCAAAAGGCGCCCCACATGGGGCACCGGCTTTTTGTTGCTTTTCAGGCCCTCAGAAGAGGTTCTCCTGATCGGCAAACAAACTCATGACCGACTCGCCGGAAGCGATGCGCTGGATGGTTTCTGCCATCAGCGGCGCCACCGAGAGTTGGCGGATCTTGGCGCAGGCCTGTGCGGCCTGGCTCAGGGGGATGGTGTTGGTCACCACCACTTCGTCCAGGGCGTTGCCCTTGGCGATGCGGTCGATGGCCGGACCCGAGAAGATGGGGTGGGTGCAGTAGGCGTAGACGCTCTTGGCACCGCGCTCCTTGAGCACCTCGGCCGCTTTCACCAGCGTGCCGGCGGTGTCGATCATGTCGTCCATGATCACGCAGTTGCGGCCGTCGATGTCACCGATCACGTGCATCACTTCCGATACGTTGGCTTTGGGGCGGCGCTTGTCGATGATGGCCATGTCGCAACCCAGTTGCTTGGCCAGAGCACGTGCGCGGACCACGCCGCCCACATCGGGCGACACCACCAGCAGGTCGGGGTAGGCTTTCTGGCGCAGGTCACCCAGCAGCACGGGCGAGGCGTAGATGTTGTCGACTGGGATGTCGAAAAACCCCTGGATCTGGTCGGCGTGCAGGTCCATGGTCAACACGCGGTCCACGCCCACGGCTTGCAGCATGTTGGCCACCACTTTGGCCGAGATGGGCACGCGGCTCGAACGCGGGCGGCGGTCCTGGCGGGCGTAACCGAAGTAGGGGATGACGGCCGAGATCTTGGCGGCAGAAGCGCGCTTCAGGGCATCGACCATGATGATGAGTTCCATCAGGTTCTCATTGGTCGGTGCGCAGGTGCTTTGCACAATGAACACGTCGCGGGCACGCACGTTCTGCGTGATTTCCACGGTCACCTCGCCATCCGAGAAGCGGCCGACATTGGCCGAACCCAGGGTGGTGTTGAGGTGCTGCGCGATGTCAGCGGCCAGCACCGGGTTGGCGTTGCCGGTGAAGATCATGAAATCTGGCGGTTGCGGCTGCATGGCGGGCCCCAATGTTGCAACGGTGTTGTGCAACGGTGTTGTGCAACGTTGAAAACAGAACAAGCGACCATCACAAAAGTTTTGGTCGCTTGTCTCGGTGCTGGTGGTCGCTGGACCACCAGGCTTGCTATCAGGTTTGGCAGGGGAGGAAGGACTCGAACCCTCGCATGCCGGAATCAAAATCCGGTGCCTTAACCAACTTGGCGACTCCCCTACGCAGGTTGTTTGTCATAACGACAAACAACCGAAACTGTCGCTGTGCAACGCATTGTCTTGCGAGGCGGGCGTGATTCTAACCTTCACACCAGGCGCGCAATGGATGCTCTGCCCAATTGCTGCAAATTTTTACTTGCCAGCCCGGTGGCGCGTCGGACAAGTCCGTGCTTTCCACCCAGGGCGCAAACACCGCGCTGCCCGATCCGGTCATGCGTGCCTGGAGACCCTTGCGGGACAACCAGGCGATGCAGTCCGAAATCTCGGGGCACACGGCTTGCGCCACGGCCTGCAAGTCATTTGCCCCAAAGTTCCAGATCTGATCCGGATTTTGTTGAGCATCTGCAGCAAAGCCTGAGAGTATAGCAGGCTTTGTGTCTCTTTTCAAAACGGATGAGCCAAAGATCGCGGCCGTGGATGCCCCGGTAGGGGGCTTGACCACCACAAAACGCCCGGGCGGCAGCGCCACCGGGGTCAGTTGCTCGCCAATGCCCTCCACCCACGCGTTGCGTCCGCCAACAAAAAAGGGCACGTCGGCGCCCAGGGTCAAACCGATGTGGGCGAGTTGCTGGCGAGACAGGCGCAGGTCCCACAGGCGGTTGAGGGCCAGCAGCGTGCTGGCCGCATCGCTGGAGCCACCGCCCATGCCAGCCTCGGAAGGCAGGCGTTTTTCCAGCGTGATGTCGGCGCCCAGGGTGCAGCCCGTGGCCGTCTGCAGGGCCTGGGCCGCGCGGACGACCAGGTCGTGTTCGGGCAATGTCGTGCCAGGCAGGGCGTCAATGCGGTGGATGGCACCGTCCGCGCGCAGCTTGAAATGCAGTGTGTCGCACCAGTCGATCAGCATGAAGACCGATTGCAGCAGGTGGTAGCCGTCGGGCCGGCGGCCCACGATGTGCAGAAAGACGTTGAGCTTGGCGGGTGCGGGAACGTTGCGCAGTTCGGTGGGCGTTTCAATGACCGCTGTGTTCATGGCTGCAGGCGGATGCGCAGTTCCGCACGGGGCAAGGGTGTCAGGCGTTGTGCCAGGATGCGGCCATCGCTGTGGCCGCTCAGATCGGCCGACCAGCCGGGCACCTCGCTGGCCAGGCCACGCAACCACTGGAAGAGCGCGGGCAAAGGCAGGGCCGCGCCCGTGAGTTGTTCGGTCAGCTCGTCCATGTGGGCGTAGGCGAGGGTGCGCTCGCCTTGTTGCAGCGTGGCCCCGGCGGGCGACCAGCGTGCCACCGCCACGGTCTGGCCCAGCGGCGAAAGCAGTGCCAGCTCGCCTTCGCGCGCATCACCGTGCAACTCGAAGGCGGCACTCATGGACTGCGGGGGCTCTGCCGCCACGCTCAGTGCCAGGCGGCCACTCCAGAAATGGTCTTGTGGCGCCGACGGTGGGGGCGTGGCACAGCCGATCACCCCGACCAGCAGCGCAGTGATCAGACCCCAGCGACAGGCCCGTCCAAAACGGCTCACGGTTGGGCCTGCAAACGCCGCAGGGTGTCGGTGAGTGTTTCGTTCTCGTTGTTGAGCAGCAGGCCTTCGCGCCACACCTGCAGCGCCCGCTCGCGTTGGCCTGCCACCCACAACACTTCGCCGAGGTGGGCCGCAATTTCGGCATCGGGCCGCTGGGCAAAGGCGCCCTGGAGGATGCGCAATGCCGCGTCGATGTTGCCCATGCGGAACTCCACCCAGCCCAGGCTGTCCTGGATGTAGGCGTCGTCGGGCGCGCGTGCCAGCGCCTGTTCGATCAGCGCCTTGGCTTCGGGCAGGCGCGACTTGCGTTCGGCCAGCGAATAGCCCAGCGCGTTGTAGGCGTGGTGGTAGTCGGGCAGGCGCGACATCAGGCCACGCAGCAGCCGCTCCATGTCGTCAAAACGGCCCGCCTTTTCGGCCACCATGGCCTGTTCGTAGACCAGATCGGGGTCGTCGGGGTACATCGCCACTGCCTTGGCGTACAGCTCGTAAGCCAGGTCAAAACGTTTGTGGTCGCGCAGCAGCTGGGCTTCGGCCAGCAGCTTGGTGCGCGCGTCGGCGGGCAGGCGTTCGGGCGCCTTCTGCAGCAACTCGCGCGCGGCGTCGAGCTGGCCTTGGCGCGCCAGCATCGAGGCGCGGCGCATCTGCACCGCAAACACCTCCTGGGGGTTGTCGATGCGGTCCAGCCAGGCGGTGGCGGCCGCAAAGTCGCGCCGTTTTTCGGCCAGCTGCGCCAGCAACAGAAAGGCCTGCACACGCCCGCGTGCAGCGGCGTCGCCGCCCCCTTCGGTGGTTTGCAGGTAGCGTTCCAGCGCGGTGCTGGCCAAGGCGTCGCGGTTGTCGCGCGCATGCAGCGTGCCCAGCAGCAACCAGGTGTCTGCGGGCGCATCGCTGGTCTCGCTCAGCGCATTCAACACCTTCAGCGCGTCGGCAGAGCGCTGGCTTTCCAGCAGCACGCGGCCGTAGGCCAACTCCACCAGCCGATCGCCATCGCGGCTGGCTCCCAGGTAGCGTTTGACCAGGGCTTCGGCGCCTTCGCGTTGTGAGGCTTCCTCCATCAGGTCCAGAGCCAAGGCGGCCGCTGCGCGGGAACGCACCGAAGCTGTTTGCGCGCGGCGCGCGGCCTCCAGCGCATCGGCCAAGCGGCCAGCGGCCAGTTCCATGCGACCCACCGCCACCCAGGCCGCCGACGCATGTGGACCGTTGGCCAACTCGTCGCGCAGGGCTTCGCGCACCGCCAGCGCGGCCGCCGGTTTGTCGTTCACACGTTGGAGGGTGGGGGGGATGGACAGGATCAACTCATCGCGTGTGTCGGGCTTGCCTTGGGCCACCAGCTGGCGCAAGACCGGCGCCGTGTCGGCCACGCGGTTCAAGGCCAGCAGGATTTGCAGCTTGTAGCGCAAGGCCTCGCTGCTGTCCTTGTTGGCGTCGGCCCAGGCGTTGGCCGCGCTCAAGGCTGCGTCGCCGGACCGGGCCTGCAGCGCGATCTCCACCGCGCGGCGGAACAGCTGGGGGTTGAGCGTGCGCCGCGCCGCGTCCAGCACCAGCGAGTAACCAGCGCCAGGGTCGCCGCCGCGCACCTGCAGTTCGCCCAACAGCAGTTGGTAGAACAGCTCGCCGTCCATGTTGGAGGACGCCGGCACCGGCGCGACGGGGGCTTGTGCCCAGGCCTGCGGCGCAAGCGCGAAGGCGCCCATGGCCAAACCCAGACAGCAGGCCAGTTTGGAGGGAAACAGGGCAGCGGCTTTCATCGGGTCATGATAATGGAAGGGTCATGACCCCCTGCCCGCCCATGGGCTTGTGGCCTCTTGCTTTACCCGGCGCTCACACACCATGCCCGAACTCCCCGAAGTCGAAGTCACGCGCCAGAGTTTCGCCGCCGCCATCGCTGGTGCGCGCATCCAGGGCTTGTACCTGGGCTTGCCCTTGCGCTGGCCTTTGGGTGTGGATGCCAGCGTGCTGCACGATCAGACCGTTCTGGGTGTGCGTCGCCGTGGCAAATACCTGCTGATGGATCTCAGCGATGGGCTGTTGTTGTGGCACCTGGGCATGTCTGGCAGCCTGCGCTTTGACGTTGGTTTGCCACCTCCGGGCAAACACGACCATGCCAACCTGGTGACCGACCGTGGCACGCTGCGGCTGCACGACCCGCGTCGATTTGGTGCCGTGGTGTTTGCGCGCGACGAGGCCGATCCCGTGGCGACCAAGCTGCTCGGTGGGCTGGGTGTGGAGCCGCTTGAGCCTGGTTTTGCGCCGGCGCCATTTCACGCCGCGCTCAAAAAGCGCCGCGCGCCCATCAAGCAGGTGCTGCTCGCTGGCGACGTGGTGGTGGGGGTGGGCAACATCTACGCCTCCGAGGCCTTGTTTGCCGCCCGCATACGGCCCACCAAACGAGCCCACCTGTTGACCGGCCCGCAGGCCACGCGCCTGCACACCGCTGTGCGCGAGGTGTTGTCGCGTGCCTTGGCCCTGGGTGGCAGCACGCTCAAGGACTTCAAGAACGCCCACGGTGAAAGTGGCTACTTCCAGCTCGATGCCATGGTGTACGACCGCGCGGGCCTGCCCTGCCGCGTGTGTGGCACTCCCATCAAGACGCTGCGCCAGGGGCAGCGTTCCACCTTCTTCTGCCCACAGTGTCAGAAAGCCTGAGCGCCGCCAAGGGGGGCGGTGCTATATTGGCCCGATCCTCGATTCGCCCGCCCGACACGCCATGGACTTCAACCAGGAATTCGACCAGCATGGAGCTTGGCGCCGCCAGTTTGCCCAGCGCCTGAAGCAACTGAGCGAATGGCTGACTGAGCACGAGCTGATGGACGCCGGCGTGTTGGCGCGGCTCGACCAGTTGCAGTCACAGGTCAAGGCCGACAAGGTCATGGTGGCCTTTGTGGCCGAGTTCTCGCGCGGCAAGTCCGAACTCATCAACGCCGTGTTTTTTGCCGGTTACGGGCGGCGCATCATGCCGGCCAGCGCCGGGCGCACCACCATGTGTCCAACCGAGCTGGGCTACGACGCCGATGTCGCGCCCTGCCTGCGGCTCCTGCCCATCGAGACGCGGCTGCAGCCGCAGTCGCTTTTGGAATGGCGCAGCGCCCCGCAGGAGTGGGAGCGGATCGATCTCGACGTGAACGACCCCGCCCAACTCGCCCAGGCCATTGAAAAGGTGGCCGAGGTGGTGCGGGTGGACCAGGCGCAGGCGCGTGCCCTGGGTTTCTGGCACGACGAAACCCCCGAGGACAACCCCTTGCCGGGGCCCGATGGTCTGATCGAGGTGCCGCGTTGGCGCCACGCTCTCATCAACATGGCGCATCCCTTGCTCAAGCAAGGGCTGGTCATTCTGGACACCCCCGGCCTCAACGCCATCGGCGCCGAGCCCGAGCTGACCGTGAGCCTGCTGCCCCAGGCCCATGCGGTGGTTTTCATCCTGGCCGCCGACGCGGGCGTGAGCAAATCCGACCTCACCATCTGGCGCGAGCACCTGGCACCGGCGGCCGAACGCATCGATTCGCGCCTGGTGGTGCTCAACAAGATCGACACGCTCTGGGACGACCTCAGCACGCCCGAGTACATCGCCGCACAAATCCAACGCCAGCGCGAGAGCTCGGCGCGGGTCTTGGGCTTGAGCGAAGACCAGGTGATCGCCGTGTCGGCCCAGAAGGGCTTGCTGGCCAAGGTGCAGCAAGACCCCGAACGCCTGGCCGCCAGCCGCCTGCCCGAGCTGGAACAGGCACTGGGCGAGGGCTTGCTGGGCCGGCGCAAACGCATTTTGCAAGGCGTGGTGTCCGACGGTATTCAGGAGTTGCAACGGGAAACCGGGCGCATGCTGCATGCCCAGGAACGCGAGCTGGTCGAACAACTGCAGGAACTCGAAGGCCTGCGCGGCAAGAACGCCACCGTGATCCGGCAGATGCGCTTGCGCATCGAACAGGAGCAGGCCGAGTTCGACAGCAGCGGCGCACGCATTCAGGCGGTGCGTTCGGTGCACCTCAAACTGTTGCGCGAGCTGTTTGGCCTGCTCAGCACCACCACCCTCAAGACCGAAGTGGCCCAACTGGCCGAGGCGCTGAAGAAACCGGGCATCAAGTTCGGCGTGAAAAAAACCTATGGCGAGAGTTTCGACCGTTTGCGCGACGTGTTGCAGCGCTCGCAGAAGATGGGCGAAGACATCCAGACCATGCTGGTCAACAGCTTCAAGAGCCTGAACGTGGAGTTCGGCTTTTCGCTGCAACCGCCGGCCGCACCCGATCTCAAACGCTACCGCGACGACCTGGCGCTGATCGAGCGCAACCATGTGCAGTACCTGGGCCTGACCAATGCCCTCAAGCTGGCCCAGCCCGAATTTGCCGAGCGGCTGGCGCGGGCGCTGATGTCGCGCCTGAAGGCGGTGTTCGATGCCGCGCTGGTCGAGGTCGAGGCCTGGAACAAGTCGGCCGCCGCCCAACTGGACGGGCAGCTGCGCGAACGCCGTCGCAACTTCACCCGCCGCATCGAGGCGGTCACCCGCATCCAGACTGCGGCCAGTGGCCTGGACGACCGCATTGGCGAACTGACGCAGACGTCGGCCGCGCTGAGCGCCACCCAGGTGCGCCTGGCCGAGCTGTGTGCGCAGCTGTTGGACGATACCGTGCCCGAGGCCACATCGACCACACCGGCCGCCGAGGCCGAAGCGCCCGAGCAACCGGCCTGATGCGCCCGCACGTTCCGGCTTCTGCCACTGCGCAGGGGCTGCCCCCTGCCTTGTTTGCCCGCCTGGTGGCCTGGCAGCGCACCCACGGCCGCAGCCACCTGCCCTGGCAACACACGCGCGACCCGTACCGCGTGTGGTTGTCCGAAATCATGCTGCAGCAGACGCAGGTGGTCACCGTGTTGGGCTATTACCAGCGTTTTCTGGCGCGCTGCCCCACCGTGTCCGACTTGGCGGCCGCGCCAGCGGACGAGGTGATGGCTTTGTGGAGCGGCCTCGGCTACTACAGCCGCGCGCGCAACCTGCACGCCTGCGCGCAACAGGTGGTGGCGCGTTTTGGTGGCGTGTTCCCCCGCACTTCGGCCGAGCTGCAAACCTTGCCCGGCATCGGTCCGTCCACCGCGGCGGCCATCGCCGCCTTCTGTTTTGGTGAACGCATTTCCATCATGGACGGCAACGTCAAACGGGTGTTGTCGCGCGCCCTGGGATTTGATGGCGATCTGGCGCAGGCCGCCAACGAGCGTGCCCTGTCGACACTGGCCCAGGCCCTGGTGCCAGCCGGCGCCAGCCACGACGACATGATTGCCTACACCCAGGGCCTGATGGACCTGGGCGCCAGCCTGTGCGCGCGCAGCCAGCCGCAATGTCTGTTGTGCCCGCTCTCAGCCGACTGCCGCGCGCTGGCGGGTGGTACGCCCGACGCCTACCCGGTGAAAACACGCAAGCTGGTGCGCCGGCACGAGAGCTGGTGGCTGCTGGCCTTGCGGCGCAGCGACGGCGCCGTGTGGCTGGAGCGGCGCCCGCCCCGTGGCATTTGGGCGGGCTTGTACTGCACACCGGTGTTTGGCGACGAAGCCGGCCTGCTGGCCGCACTGGCTGGCTGGGGCCTGGACGCGGCTGCGGTGCACTGGCAGGCCGCCCGCAAACACAGCCTCACCCACCGCGAATTGCGGTTGCTGCCCGCCGTGCTGGACGTGGCTGATGCCTGGGATGTTGGTCTCACTGAAGGCCGCTGGGCCACAGGCGCCGAATGGGCCGATCTGGGCATTCCAGCGCCGGTTCGAACCTGGCTGACCGAGGGCTGATCAGTCCAGCTCGCGGTGCCGCAGGCGCACCGCCCAGTGCGGCGCGAACTCGGCGGCCAGCGTTTCGACCATGTAGACCGAGCGGTGCTGCCCGCCGGTGCAACCCACGGCCACGGTGACGTAGCTGCGGTGGTCGTGCTGCATGGCTGGCAACCAGCGTTGCAGAAAACCTGAAATGTGTTCGCGCATGGCCAGCACCTCGGTTTGTTCGCGCAAAAAGTCGGCCACCGGGGCGTCGCGCCCGGTGAGCGGGCGCAGTTCGGGCTCGTAGTGCGGGTTGGGCAACATGCGCACGTCGAACACAAAGTCGGCGTCCATGGGGATACCCCGCTTGAATGCAAAGGACTCGAAGACCAGCGTGAGCTGCGACGGCCGCACGTCGATCAATGCCTTGATCTGGCTGCGCAGCGCGGCCGACTTGAGCAGGCTGGTGTCCAGCACCAGGGCGCGGTCACGCAGGTCGGCCAGCAGGTCGCGTTCGAGCTCGATGGCGTCCATCAGGGCGCGTTGCTGGTCGGCCGCGTCGGCCAGCGACAGCGGGTGCATGCGCCGGGTTTCTGAAAACCGGCGCAACAGCGTGTCGGTGGTGGCGTCCAGGAAGACCGTGGTGAGCTGCACACCACTCTGACGCAAGTTGTGCAGGCGCTTGGGCAGGCCGGGCAGAGAGGACGCACTGCGCACGTCCATGGCCACGGCCACGCGTTCGGCCTGGAAGCCGTTTTCCAGTGCCACAAAGGCTTCCAGCAGTTCCGGCGGCAGGTTGTCCACGCAGTAAAAGCCAGCGTCTTCCAGCGCGTGCAAGGCCACCGATTTGCCCGAGCCGGACATGCCGGTGATGAGCACCAGTTGCATGGTCTTGTTGGTGGGGGGGACGTCAGACACTGGCAGCGGCCTCCAGCATTTCGCGTGCGTGCGCCAGCGAGGTGCCCGAGCTGGCGTTGCCGCCCAGCATGCGTGCCAATTCCTGCACACGCTCGGTGGTGTCCAGCGCCTGCACCTGACTCACAGCGCCCTGGCCACCGCTGCGTTTGGCCACCAACAGGTGCTGATCGGCGCAAGCGGCCACCTGGGGCAGGTGGGTCACGGCCAGCACCTGGCGGTCGCGGCCCAGGCGCTGCATGAGTTGGCCCACGGTTTGCGCCACGGCACCGCCCACGCCCGAATCCACTTCGTCGAAGATCAGCGTGGGCGCTTCGCCCAGCTCGCTGGTGGTGACGGAAATGGCCAGCGCGATGCGCGAGAGTTCCCCACCCGAGGCCACCTTGCCCACCGGGCGCGGCGTGCTGCCGGCGTGGCCTGCCACCAGAAATTCCACCTGCTCCAGCCCATGGGCCTGCGGCTCTTCAAGCGGCAGCAGGCGCACCTCAAAACGGCCACCCTGCATGCCCAGGCCTTGCATGGCCGAAGTGATGCCTTCGGACAAGCGGGCCGCACCTTGCTGGCGCAGCTTGGACAGGCGCTTGGCCTCTTTCATGAAAGCCGCTTCGCGCGCCGTGGCTTCTTTCTGCAAACCGTCCAGGTCGCTGGCGCGGTCGATGTCGGCCAGCTGGGTTTTCCAGTCGGCCAGGCGTTGGGGCAGTTCCTCCGGTGTGCAGCGGTAGCGCCGCGACAGCGACAGCCAGCTGGTCAGGCGTTCGTCCAGGGCCTGCAAGGCTGCGGGGTCGATCTCGGTGTGGCGGCTGTAGTGCTGCAGGCTGTGCACGCTGTCCTGCAGCTGGGCCTGGGCGTCTTCCAGGGCCTTGAGCACGTCTGCGAAGCGGGATTCGATGCCCACGTGTGATTCGAGCAGCGCACTGGCGCGGGCGATGAGCGACAAGGCGCTGCTGTCCTCGTCGTCCAGTGCGGCCAGGGCGCCTTGGGCGGCGCCGATCAGGTCTTGTGCGTGGGCCAACCGGCCGTGTTGTGTGTTGAGATCGTCCCACTCGTCCGCGCCTGGTGCGAGTTTGGCCACTTCACCGATCTGCCAGCTCAGGCGCTCGCTTTCTTGCTGGCGTGTGGCCAGTTGGCTGCGTGCGGTTTCAAGCGCCTTGAGGGCGCCGCGCCAGTCGGCCCACAACCCAGGCAGGGCGTGGGTGGCGATGCCGGCGTACGCGTCGAGCAGTTGGCGCACGGCGTCGGGCCGGGTCAGGCTTTGCCAGGCGTGTTGCCCGTGGATGTCCACCAGGCTGTCGGCCAGGGCCTTGAGCTGCCCGGCGGTGGCAGCACCTCCGTTGATCCACGCCTTGCTGCGCCCCTGGGTGTCCACCGTGCGGCGCAGCAGCAGGCTGTCTTCGGCGTCGAAACCGTTGTCGGCCAGCCAGGTGGCGATGGGTGGGGTGATGTCGAACTCGGCCGACACCTCGCAGCGCGCCGCGCCTTCGCGCACCACGCCGCTGTCGGCGCGGGTGCCCAGCACCAGTTGCAGGGCATCGATGAGGATGGACTTGCCGGCGCCCGTCTCCCCCGTCAACACGGTGAAGCCGGCGCGCAAATCCAGTTCCAGGCGCTGGACGATCACAAAATCCGACAAAACAATGCGCAACAAGGCCATGTTCAGGCCACTCCTTCGTTCCAGTGCAGCTTCTTGCGAAGCGTGTCGAAATAGCTCCAGCCCGTGGGGTGCAACAGCCGCAGCTGGTGGGGCGAGCGTTTGACGATGATGCGGTCGCCGTGCGTCAACTCGGTGAAGGTCTGCATGTCGAAGTTGGCACTGGCGTCTTTGCCGGCCACCAGCTCGACGCTGATTTCGCCGTCGGACGGCAACACGATGGGGCGGTTGGACAGCGTGTGGGGTGCGATAGGCGCCATCACCCAGCCCGCAATGGCGGGGTGCAGCATGGGGCCGCCGGCCGACAGCGCGTAAGCGGTGGACCCGGTGGGCGAGGCGATGATCAGGCCGTCGGCACGCTGGTTGGCCACAAAACGCCCATCCACCGCCACACGCAACTCGATCATGCTGGCGGCCGGGCCACGGTTGACGACCACGTCGTTGAGTGCGGTGGCCTTGAACACGCAGCGTTCGTCGCGCCACACGCTGGCTTCAATCAGTGCGCGCCGGTCTTCATCAAAGGTGCCGCGCAGCATGGGGCGCAGCTTGTCGGCGTATTCGCCATAGGGCACGTCGGTGATGAAGCCCAGCCGGCCCTGGTTGATGCCCACCAGCGGGGTGCCGAAGCGGGCCAATTGGCGCGCAATGCCCAGCATGGTGCCATCGCCACCCACCACCAGCGCCAGGTCGCAGCGGGCGCCAATTTCTTCCACGCCCAGCGCGCCGTATTGCATGAGACCGGTGTTGTGGGCGGTGTCGCGCTCCATGGCCACATCGCATCCCTCGTCGTGCAGGAAGTGGGCAATGCCATCGAGCGCGTCGCGCGAACCCAGGGCCTGGTATTTGCCCACAATGGCCACGTGCTTGAAGCGCAACGGGGCGGCTGGGGCGCTGGTTGCGGGGTGTGGCGGCGTGTGCGGGATCATGCGCAAATTACAACACAGGCTCTTAGAATGGTTCCATGCTAGATGACCGTTCCAAGTTGTTGCTCAAGGCGCTGGTCGAGCGCTATATCGCCGATGGGCAACCGGTGGGTTCGCGCACGTTGGCCAAGGCCACCGGGCTGGAACTGTCACCGGCCACCATACGCAACGTGATGAGCGATCTGGAGGAACTGGGCCTGATCGCCAGCCCACACACGTCGGCGGGGCGCATCCCCACCGCGCGCGGCTACCGGCTGTTTGTGGACACCATGCTCACCGTCAACCGCGACCAGCTGGCCGCACAAGACGGCATGGCGACCGCGAGCCTGCAGGCCGATCAGCCGCACAAGGTCATCAACCACGCCGCGCAGCTGCTGTCCAACATGTCGCAGTTTGTGGGCGTGGTCATGGCGCCCCGGCGCAGCACGGTGTTCCGCCACATCGAATTCCTGAGCCTGTCCGAACACCGGGTGCTGGTCATCATCGTGTCGCCCGACGGCGAGGTGCAGAACCGCGTCATCCACACGCAGACGGTGTACACCCAGTCGCAACTGCAAGAGGCCGCCAATTTCCTCAACGCCCACTACGCGGGCTTGACCATGGAGGCGGTGCGCGAACGCCTGCGCCACGAGGTTGACGCGCTGCGCACCGAAATCGCCCAGCTCATGGTCACCGCTGTGGAAGACGACCCCAGCAGCAACCAGACGGCCGATGAGGTGGTGGTGGCCGGTGAGCGCAACCTGTTGTCGGTGACCGAGTTTTCCAGCGACATGGGCAACCTGCGCCGCATGTTCGACCTGTTCGAGCAGAAGGCCCAGCTCATGCGCCTGCTGGACGTGTCCACGCAGGCCGAAGGCGTGCGCATCTTCATCGGCGGCGAAAGTCAGGTGGTGCCCTACCAAGACCTGTCGGTGGTGACCGCGCCCTACGAAGTGGATGGCCAGGTGGTGGGCACGCTGGGTGTGATCGGCCCACAACGCATGGCCTATGACCGCATGATCCAGATCGTGGACATCACCTCCAAGCTGGTCAGCAACGCACTGAGCCACAACAAATAGCGGCCCAACCGCTGCGCTTACAATCCCGCGCTTGGGCGGGCCGTTAGCTCAGTTGGTTAGAGCAGAGGACTCATAATCCTTTGGTCGTAGGTTCAAGTCCTACACGGCCTACCATATGTGACAAGGACTTACCTCTGAAAAGAGGTGTCTTTTTCACCGTTGTGAGCCACCATGGGACACTGGTGGGACAGTTGGCGGCAAGCGCCATCAACTGCGGGCTACACACCACAACAAAAGCTGGCTATCATGCCTGCCGTGCACAGCGCACATGCGATGAAACCTTGACTCGGTAGAGGCTGGGCGGAGCGAAGCGCTGACCTGTCGTTGCGTCTATCACGCTTCCAGGTCAGGGGTTTTGAAGCCGCTTTTCAAGGTGATCGCATCATGGCATCCATCGAACGCCGTGTCGCCCAAGACGGAACCGTTTCGTTCAGGGTAAAAATCCGGGTAAAGGGCCACGCGCCCATCTCAGCAAGCTTCCGCCGCAAGACAGACGCGCTCAAGCACGCGACGCGCGTCGAGGCCGACATCTTGGCTGGACGCTATAAGGTGGTGGCGGAAGCAAGACGCCACACGTTTGCAGATCTCTGCGACGAATACATCAAACAGGTCTTGCCACTTCAGCCCAAGAGCGAGGATAAGAAGCGCCTGCATCTCGCCTACTGGCGCTCCAAGTTCGGGCCTATGTGGCTCGCTGACATCACGTCCGCAGCTATCGTTCAGTGCCGTAACGAGCTGCTGGCGGGTTTCACCAAGCGCAAACGCCTGCGTACCCCCGCCACGGTAGTCCGCTATCTCGCCACGCTCTCACACGTATTCAGCATCGCCATGCGTGACTGGCAGTGGGTCGAAGACAATCCGGTCCGCAAAATTACTAAGCCCAGGGAGCCTCGTGGGCGCGAACGGTTTCTTTCGGACGCTGAGCGAGAAAAGCTGCTTGTAGCTTGCCGTCAGTCAAAAAGTCCGGTGCTCTATGCCGTCGTCGTGCTAGCGATTTCGACTGGTATGCGACGCGGGGAGATCATGAATCTCAAGTGGACCGATGTCGACCTTCAACGCGGCACCATCCTGCTGCGCGAGACCAAAAATGACACGTCGCGCTGTGTGCCTCTGATCGGGCACGCCAAACAGTTGCTTGAGGATCTGTCGAAGGTGCGTCGCATCGACACGGCGCTGATCTTTCCCAACTTGCGTGGAAAAGGGCCGGTCGAACTCAAGCGCCCGTGGGACGCGGCCATCGACGCGGCCGGTCTGGAGGACTTCCGCTTTCATGATCTGCGCCACACCGCAGCCTCCTACTTGGCCATGAACGGTGCTACCACCGTTGAGATTGCGGCAGTGTTGGGTCATAAGACACTGGACATGGTCCGCCGTTACAGCCACCTCACGAACAGCCACACCGCAAAAGTCGTCGGAGCGATGAACGACAAAATCTTTGGGGGTGCGCATCATGGCTAAAGCAGACACAAGAACAGTTGACAGAGACGGCTCTTGCGGTGTCTTGGCGGATCTGAGGTTGCCCCCGAAAAGTGGAGCTCTTAGCCTTGTTGAAAATATCGACAAGGAGCCGAGAGATGACACACAAGCAGTTGCGTGCGCAGTACACGCAAGAGTTCAAAATGGAGGCGGTGCGCCAGGTGCGGGCGGGTCAGGCCATTGCCGTGGTGGCCAAGGTCTTGGGCATACCCAAAGCCAGCCTGGGCAATTGGGTTCGCCAGTCGGCCAAGGGCGATTTGAGCGGGGCGGGTGCTGATGACAAGGTTGCCAGGGTGTCCCCAG